>CANFEI010000042.1 GCA_947445495.1 Alcaligenaceae bacterium | reverse complement strand
GAGCTTGCGCCGCGACTAGCGGTCAATTGGGGAGTTGAGTTCCCCCGCAAATCAGAGAACCGATTATTTTTAGAGCATGACATTTTTAAATATTTAGACACTGTGCTGAACCATGAGTCTGCGCAATGTTTGTTTATCGGCACCGATAAACGTAGTTGGCATTATCGGTCGCGGTTTTGTGCAAAGTTCTTCACCATTGACAAAGACCCTAGTAAGGCGATTTATGGTGATGTGCATAACCATCGAATAGGCTCGGCAACAGAGCTCACACAGCAATACATGCGCGATCAGTTTGATGTCATTATCGCCAACGGCGTCATTGGCTTTGGTGTGAATCACATCGATCAATGCGAAGATTTGCTTGCCGGCCTTGAGGCGGTTATGAAAAGCAGTGGTGTGCTTGTCTTAGGTTACAGTAACAGCCCATCGCGTATCGACTTCAAATTGGAACACGTCAAAAGCTACCATTTGTTTGAGAAGTTTGCGCCGCACTCGAACGGACTTACGCAGAGTGAATATGTATTTGGCGATCATGTGTTCGTATTTCTCAGGCGTGCAGGAGTAGGTTAATCTCTGTCTATGAAAAAACTAACGAGCGTGCAGGGCAATGATCGTGGTCACTGGGTCGGAGACGGCTTTCCAGTGCGCACATTATTTTTCTATCAAGACTTGGGTAAGGAGATAAGTCCGTTCTTGATGTTAGATTTTGCGGGGCCGATGCAATTTCCCGCAACGACCGAGCGTAAAGGCGTTGGCTCACATCCGCATCGAGGCTTTGAGACGGTGACATTCGTCTATGAGGGCGAAGTCGAGCACAAAGACTCTACTGGTCAAGGTGGGGTGATTGGTCCGGGTGAGGTGCAATGGATGACGGCAGGCGCTGGAATCTTGCACGAAGAGTTCCACTCTACGGCATTTGCGCGAGCGGGTGGCGTGCTGCAAATGATTCAGCTGTGGGTCAACTTGCCAGCCCAAGACAAAATGACATCACCTGGATATCAACCGATACTGCGCCAAGAGATTCCGGAGCTCGCCCTGGCGGATGGCGCTGGCACGGCGCGTGTGATTGCCGGATCGTTCGGTGGTGAAACAGGTCCGGCACGCACGTTTACGCCGATGCAGGTCATAGACTTGAAACTGAAAAAAGGCGCCGCGCTTGCGATCTCGGTGCCAGCGGGCTGGAGTGCCGGGCTGGTTGTGCTGCATGGTGCAGTTCAAGCGCAAGACGGTGCTGTCGCGACGGATGCACAGATGTTGATGTATGAACATGCGGGGCAAGATATTGCTGTACAGGTGCTCGAAGATTCGGTCGCGTTGTTGTTATGCGGTGAGCCGATTGATGAGCCGATCTCTGGGCATGGACCGTTCGTCATGAACACGAAGGCTGAGATTAGTCAGGCTATTGAAGATTTCAATAGCGGACGCTTTGGACGAATCGCATAAGTTGCGAAGGTCAGACGCGTCCGCTGAGTGCTCCTGCTAGTAGCCCACGGCTTGACCATCACGACGATGGTCAGAGCCTGCAACATACGCGTAAGGCGCTTTGTCACCTGGTAAGCGTGCGATCAACTGTGCGCTGCCGAAGTCAAGGCTATCAGCTGGTGCAACGATTGGCTTGTGGCCCATCGCACGCAAACCCTCAATAACAGCGGGATGTACACCGGCTTCAACCGTGAGCTCGCCGATGTCGTTGATGCGCCAGCGTGGCGAGTCAGAGCAAGCTTGTGGGTTGTGCTTTTCAGTGACGTAACGCAACACCATTTGCATGTGGCCCTGCGCTTGCATGTTGCCACCCATCACGCCAAAGGCCATGTCTGGTTTGCCATCGCGCATAAGGAAGGCTGGAATGATGGTGTGCATGGGACGCTTGCCGCCGCCGACTAAGTTCGGGTGACCTGGAGTCGTGACAAAACCCGATCCGCGGTTTTGCAGCGCGACACCTGTCTTGGGTACGACCACGCCCGAACCGAAACCTTTGAAGTTCGACTGAATGTAGGAGATCATGCGGCCTTCGGTATCTGTCGCGCACATATAAATCGTGCCGCCCGAAGGGGGTTGGCCAGGCAGATAGGATCCTGCTTTCTTTGGGTCGATTAGTTTGGCCCGCTCTTTTGCATACGATTTGCTGAGCAAATCTTTTGCAGTCACTTTCATGAACGCGGGATCTGCTACGTGTGCATACAAATCTGCAAAGGCTGCGCGCATACATTCCACTTCAAGGTGCATGCGTTCGGCAGAGCCGGGTTTAGTTTGCGCGTAGGGCAACTGCTCAATTAAGTTCAGTGCGAGCAGTGCAGTGAGTCCCTGCCCGTTAGGTGGGATCTCATGTACGTCATAGCCTTGGTAGTTCGTAGATACCGTTCCAACCCAGTCGCAGCGGTGCGCGGCTAGATCGGCCTCGGTCATTGCAGCGCCACATTCTTTCGCAAATGCCGCGATCGCTTTTGCGAGGCGACCACGGTAGAACGACTCACCCTTTGTACGGGCGATGTCTTCGAGCGTGTCGGCTTGATCTGGAAAGCGCCAGATCTCTCCGGCTTCGGGCGCACGACCATTAGGCATGAATGCCTCAAAGCCTGGATGCATATGTAATTCGGCGGCAGCATCTTTCCATTGGCGTGCAATCACAGGGCTGACAGGGAAGCCGTCGCGCGCGTGTCGGATCGCATCTTTGAAGAGGTCCTCAAAAGGGAGCTTGCCGAACTTGCTCGACAGCTCTACCCATTGTGAAACCACGCCCGGAACGGTGACTGATTCCCAGCCGCGATGCGGCATGGCGGCCATACCCTTGAAGCGCTCGGGCGACCATGCGGCAGGGGCACGTCCAGAGGCGTTCAGTCCGTGTAAGGCTTTGCCATCCCACAAGATAGCGAACGCGTCACCACCAATGCCGTTCATGGTTGGCTCGACCACAGTCAATGTGATCGCAGCAGCCAGTGCAGCATCAATCGCGTTACCGCCCCGTGCGAAGGCGGCAGCACCGGCCTGAGAAGCCAAGGGTTGCGAGGTCGAGACAACGTTACGCGCCAACACAGGTTGACGGCCAGAGGGGAAGGGCAGTTGGTAGTTCATGAGGTCAAGGATTCCAGTGAGGGGAATGCAGATCAAAAAATGGTGATGGATTGTATCTGAGCGGCGTACCGCGTCAGAGAGATGTTGTATGCACAAAAAAAGGGCGCACAAGGCGCCCCTTCAGGTGTTACGCGATGTTGTTTAGGCGACTTCGTGCAGAACCTTTTTGACCGTTGCGAAGATTTCTTCGATCTGGCCTTCCGATACGATCAGTGGCGGCGAGAAAGCCATGTTGTCGCCGGTGAAGCGCGCCAACACACCTTTTTCCATACACTTAAGGAACACGTCATAGGCGCGTGCACCCGGTGCACCGTCGCGTGACTGCAGCTCTACAGCACCCATCAGGCCAAGGTTGCGGATATCTTTGACGAAAGGCTCGCCGCGCAACGCGTGGATTTCTTTTTCGAACTTGGGTGCTAAGCCTGCAGCGCGGGCAAACAAACCTTCCTTGCGGTAGATTTCTTGTGTGGCTAAGCAAGCAGCTGCGGCCGTTGGATGCGACGAGTAGGTATAGCCGTGGAAGAATTCAATCGCGCCACCAGCACTGCCGTTGACGATCGTGTCATGGACTTGACGACTTGCTGCGACACCAGACATCGGGATCGCTGCGTTGTTCATCGCTTTGGCCATGGTGAGAAGGTCTGGCGTGACTCCTACCAGTTCGCTAGCCGTGGCTTTACCCAAACGACCAAAGCCGGTGATCACCTCGTCGAATATCAAGAGGATGCCGTGCTTGGTACAAATTTCGCGCAGACGTTGCAAGTAACCCTGAGGCGGAACCAGCACGCCGGTCGAGCCTGCGACGGGCTCAACAATCACTGCCGCAATCGTTGAGGGATCATGTAGCGCGCACAGACGCTCGAGATCATCGGCAAGGTGAGCACCCCATGCAGGCTGCCCTTTGCTGTAGGCCATCTCAGCCAAGTTGTGTGTATGTGAAATGTGATCCACACCTGGGATCAGTGCGCCTGAGTAGGCTTTGCGGTTTGCAAGGATGCCGCCAACCGAGATGCCACCGAAGCCCACGCCGCTATAGCCGCGCTCGCGACCGATCAAACGCGTACGCTGACCTTCACCGCGTGCACGGTGGTAGGCGAGTGCCATTTTGAGTGCTGTGTCGACGGCCTCGGAGCCCGAGTTCGCAAAGAAGATACGGTCAAGACCGGCAGGCATCACCTCAGCAATTTTTTTCGCTGCTTCAAAGGCGAGTGGGTGCCCCATTTGGAATGGAGGCGCGTAGTCGAGCTCCATCATTTGTTTGTGTACAGCTTCGGTAATTTCGTCACGGCAGTGACCAGCGTTCACGCACCAGAGCCCGGCACTTGCATCGAGTACTTTCTGGCCATCAGCCGTTGTGAAGTACATGCCTTTTGCGCTTTTCAGAATGCGCGGCGCGGCCTTGAATTGTTTGTTGCCAGTGAAAGGCATCCAGAAATTGGCCATGTCCACGTCTGTAGACAGGCTGATTTTTTCGGTAATAGCATTCATGGGAGGTCTCCGTTGTCGAGCTAATGCACCACTTTAACGGGTGAAATCTCGTTTTTACCAGTACAGTTACAGTACATTATGGCAAACTGTATTGAAAATAGGGGCTTATTTGCCTCGAACTGTACTGGTAAACAGCGATGACATTAACGTTGGTCTTAGATCGGCAGTCCAATCTGGGTCTGGTCGAGCAGATTGTAGGTGGTGTGGCGCGTGCGATTGAGGCGCGCACATTGCGTGCGGGCGACGCGCTGCCTTCGGTGCGCACGCTAGCGCGTAGCCACGCGGTCAGTCCGTTCACGGTCGCTCAGGCGTATCAACGCTTGGTTGAATTGGGGCATTTGGTGGCGCGGCGAGGCTCCGCGTATCGCGTTGCGGGTTTCACCTCCTCGGTGATAGCCCCCGCTCCCATGTGGTCTGCCCCCACATTAAGCGCCGCCTGGCTTTTGTCCGATGTCTTTGCAGATCACTCGGTACCGAGCAAAGCCGGTTGCGGTTGGATTCCTGGTGAGTGGATTAACGAAAGTGGTCTGCAGCATGCGCTACGCGCATTGGGCCGCGTCCCGGGTCCGCGGTTTGGTGGGTACGGCCATCCGTATGGGATGGGCACTCTGCGCGAGCATATTGCGTTGTCGTTACGACGCTTTGATGTGCCGGTCGAGCCGAGCAACATATTATTGACTCAAGGTGCAACCCAAGCACTCGATTTGGTGGTGCGCACCGTGTTGCGACCCGGCGATACGGTGGTTGTGGAGGATCCTTGCTACTGCAACCTTTTGCAGATCCTCCAGCTCGCCGGACTCAATGTCATTGGCGTGGCACGTACGCAAGATAGTTATGACTTCGAGCAACTTGAACACGTGCTGCAAACGATGCAACCGAAAGCCATTTTCGTCAATACGGTTTTACAAAATCCCTCAGGGAGCTCATTGTCTAAGGCGAACGCACAGCGTTTGCTCGCGTTGACAGATCGTTATGGTTTGTGGGTCATTGAGGATGATATCTATCGCGAACTTGCGCCGCCCGAGGCGGCCTGCTTAGCGGCTCTGGAGGGTTTGCACAGAGTGATCTACATTTCCGGGTTTTCTAAGACCATTGCGCCCACGTTGCGCGTGGGCTACCTGGCCGCGCATACGGAAGTTTTGGCGAATCTGGCCCGAACCAAAATGGCTGTGGGGTTGACCTCATCCGAAGTGACCGAACGTGTGGTGGCCAATGTGTTGAGCGAAGGGCACTACGACAAGCATGTACGCTTCATTACAGAAAAATTGCGTGCTGCACACCAAACAGTTGCGCAGAGCATGCGGGCAGCGGGCCTTGAGATTTTTGTTGAGCCTCAGGCGGGTCTTTTTTTATGGGCCAAACTGCCCGTTCAGCCCGGTCGAAGCATTGCGGTGGCGACGCGCGCCTTGGATCGAGGTATTTGGCTTGCCCCTGGTTCGTACTTTCGGCCGAATGACCAGCCCTCGAGTTGGTTTCGTTTCAATGTTGCGACATCGAACAACGAGGATTTGTGGTCCTTTATACGATCTCTGCCGCTCAAGGTTTAAAGACAGGCGTATGCTTTACCGGTCAACTGCCAGGTAAAGCGTCTCTTTAATCTCTTCCATCACCACATAGCTACGGGACTCTGCCGAAGCAGGGAGTCGTTTGAGGATTTCGCCCAGGAGCTGTCGGTATTTACTCATCTCTGGCAGCCGCGCTTTGATTAAGTAGTCAAAATCGCCCGACACGAGATGGCACTCCATCACCTCTGGGACATATTCAAGTTCTTTCTTCACCTTATCGAAGACGTCGCCCGACTTGGCGGATAATTTGATCTCGAGGAAAACAAGTAAATTTTTGCCGAGTGCAGCTGGGTTGACCCGCGCGTAGTAACCGGTGATGACGCCTTCGCGCTCTAGCCGCCTGACGCGTTCTGAACAAGGCGTGGCTGAGAGGTTCACGCGCTCGGCGAGATCCGTCATGGAGATCCGGCCGTCGCGTTGCAGTACATCTAAAATTTTTAGATCGATTCGATCAAGTGGGCGCATGGTGTCTCCTGTGTAGGCATTTTAGTGAATTTCTGCCAGAACCTGTCAAAATGTCGTTAGGAATAAATTAAGCGAGAAAATATGTTTTTTAGACAAGCTCCAGAATGTGTGCCAGCTGAAGTATTCACCGAGATGCCTGGCAAGTTCCGACGCACGGGTGTCCGTTCGGCCTGGGCGGATGCCAACCGTGGCGGCGCTGCAATGGACTCGTTCCTTGAGGGTCCGGTCTTTGATGCGCAAGGCAACTTGTATGTGACCGATATTATTTTTGGGCGAGTCTTTCGTATCGACCCGAAAGGCGATTGGACGCAGATCGTCGAATATGACGGCGAGCCTAACGGAATGAAGTTTTTGTCGGACGAGGAACTTCTGATTACCGACTACAAGAACGGTTTGATGCGCTTGACGATTCAATCTGGAAAGATTGATCCCTATCTTGCCCGACGCAACACCGAGAGCTTCAAGGGCGTCAACGATCTGACTTGCGATGCGCAAGGCAATATATATTTCACTGACCAAGGCCAATCCGGCATGCATGATCCGACGGGGCGAGTCTATCGCTTGCAACCTTCTGGCAGGCTCGACTTACTGCTCAGCAATGTGCCTAGCCCTAACGGACTTGTACTTTCCCCCGACGAGAAAGTCTTGTACGTAGGGGTCACGCGCGGTAATTGTGTATGGCGTGCGCCGCTCATGAGCGATGGCAGCGTTGCAAAGGTCGGTCAATTCTTTACGTCCTACGGACCAAGTGGCCCGGATGGCTTGGCCATGGATGTCGCGGGCAACCTTGCCATGGCAAACCCTGGCTTGGGGTATGTGTGGTTGATTAATCCGCTTGGGGAACCAATTTTTGTCTGGACGAGTCCAACGCAACATACGGTTACGAATGTGGCGTTTGGGGGTGCAGAAAATAGAGATTTGTATTGCACGGAATCTGAGTCAGGCAGCATCTTGATCATGCGTGCGCCACACCCGGGGGCGAAGGTGCATCGTCCGCGCTCGCCCAGGTCTTAGTCAACGCAAACATGCAGTTTTACAGTTCAACTACAGTTCAACGTATGAATGGTTTTACATGACACTTAATCGATCGATTTGTACCGCCACCGTGCGGCTCGCCTTTTCTCTGTGCGGACTCCTTGCTGCGAGCGTGTGGGCCGCCCCACCGATTCTTGTACTGAACTCGCTT
>CANFEI010000041.1 GCA_947445495.1 Alcaligenaceae bacterium | reverse complement strand
GTCTCATCATTTTTCATTTGAAGCAGGATGGCGCGAGAACGACTGTCTTGCGCGGGCAAGCGCTCGAGGTGACTATCCAAGTGCGCCTCGACCTGCCGCTCTGTTTCCGCCATGAACCCAAGATTATGGGGCACGCCCGAGCGACCTGCCAGGGAACCGAGGACAAAGGACCCGAGATACCAGATGGGATTTAAGACGCTTGGACGCGCATCAAGCTCGGATAAGCGCTGTCCACACCAGGCCAAGTGGTCCACCTCTTCTGCAGCCGCCTCGAGCAGAACCTGAGTACAAGCAGGATCCTTACAAACAACGGACTGACCCCGATAAAGCGCCTGCGCACAAATTTCGCCGACGTGATTCACACGCATCAGCCCCGCGACATGCCTCTTTTGTGCCATATTCAGCTCTTGCGATTCGGGCGCCAACAAAGCAGCCGGATTCGGGCGCTTAGACCGGACGGCCCCCGAAAGCACCTGCAAGGCCATGTCTGCCTCTGCGATCAACGCATCAAACAGGCCATGGCGACGCACAAAGCCCGACGCCAATTTTGGCAAAGAATCCTGCATGACTCACTCCACAATCGATTTGCAGCTATTTTAGCTCGCCCTGTTGGGCCGAAAACTCGATCCTTTCTAGGCCCGAAAGGATTATCATTCTTGCTTCAACGCTAAGGATCAGATATGGAAGTCAACATTGACTGGGGCGGGCCGCAAGGCATGCTGTTCGTCGCAAAAACAGGGACTGGGCACATTGCAGCCATGGACGGCGCACCAGAGGGTGGCGGTCACAACCTAGCCCCTCGCCCGATGGAACTGCTGCTCGCGGGAACTGGCGGCTGTACGGCCTATGATGTCGTGCTGATTCTAAAACGCGGGCGTCACGCCATCACAGGTTGCTCAGTCAAGCTGCAAGCCGAGCGCGCCGACGTCGACCCAAAGGTTTTCACCAAGATCCATTTTGTATTTACGGTCGCCGGCGACAACCTCCCGCGCGTAGCAGTGGAGCGCGCGATTGCCTTGTCCCACGAAAAATATTGTTCAGCCTCGGCCATGCTCGCGCACACCGCAGCCATCACTTGGTCAGCCGAAATCGTTCAAACAGGCGCCGCTGCGCAGCTAACCGCTTAACGCAACACCCAACCAACATGATGAACCAGTACGAAACCTTTATGCGCCACGTGTACACCACGGGCGTCAACAAGACGGACCGCACAGGTACCGGCACGCGCTCGGTCTTTGGCTATCAAATGCGCTTCGATCTTTCCAAGGGCTTCCCTATGGTCACTACAAAGAAACTGCACACGCGCAGTATCTTTGTGGAGTTGCTGTGGTTCTTAAGAGGCGACTCCAATGTGCGGTGGCTACAAGAAAACGGCTGCACAATCTGGGACGAATGGGCCAGCCCGACCGGCGACCTAGGGCCCGTCTACGGTGTGCAGTGGCGTTCTTGGCCCACACCAGACGGCCAGCATATCGATCAAATTACCCAGGTGCTGGATCAAATCAAAAAAACGCCTCACTCACGCCGCCTAATCGTGTCGGCATGGAATGTAGGTGAAATTAAGAACATGGCCTTACCGCCCTGTCATGCGTTTTTTCAGTTTTATGTGGCTGACGGCAAACTCTCGTGCCAGCTGTACCAGCGTAGTGCTGATATTTTTCTTGGTGTGCCCTTCAATATCGCGAGCTACGCACTTCTGACGCACATGGTGGCGCAACAGTGCAGGCTTGAAGTCGGTGATTTTGTGTGGACGGGCGGTGACTGTCATATATACAGTAACCATTTTGATCAAGTCGAGCTGCAGCTTTCACGCGAACCCCACCCTTACCCGCAGCTTGTCATTCAACGTCAACCGGACTCACTGTTCGATTATCGCTACGAAGACTTTGTCATCGAAAAATACAACCATCATCCGCATATCAAAGCCCCGGTTGCGGTGTAATACGTTGAGACTGAGCAAGCTATGTCCCTAAGCCTGATTGTCGCCTACGCGCAGAACCGCACGATCGGCCGTGACAACACGCTGCCATGGAAGCTCGCAGGCGACCTCGCCCACTTTAAGCGCACCACGCTCGGTCACCCCATCATCATGGGACGCAAAACATGGGACTCCTTGGGTCGTCCCCTGCCCGGCCGTCGCAATATCGTCATTAGTCGCGACACGAACAAGGCCGCTGCGGGTGCTGAGTTCGTTGCAAGCATCGATGAAGCGCTCGGGCGTTTGGCACCCAATGAGGATGCCTATATTATCGGCGGCGCACAAATCTACCAGCAGGCACTCCCGCATGCCGATCATGTCGTTGCCACAGAAGTTCAGGCAGTCGTCGAGGGCGATGCGTTTTTTATTCTCCTAGACCCGAAAGAATGGAAAGAGGTCTCACGCCTTAGCCATCCGCCTGAAAACGGCCTTGCCTACGACATTGTGCAGTACGATCGTCGCTCGGATCTCGTCAATTAATACAACCCGCACTACGGACGCCATCGTCATGAAGAAAAAACAAATCGGTGCAGCGGGCGTAGTCGCCGCCGTAGCGGTTGTATATGCTGGGTTAAGTTGGTATGCCGGCGTGCATATCGAAGGACAATCCAAGGCAGCGGCTGAATCAATCAATGTCTCTTTGGCTCGTAGCTGGACTGATCAGGCACAGCTTTCCTTGCGCAGCTATGAGCGTGGCATATTTTCAAGTCGTGCCACCTATGCGCTGACACTCACTAAGCAGGACAAGCAAACTGTTCGTCGCGAAATTCTCTGGTCGAATCAAATAGAACACGGGCCCTTGCCTTGGTCGCGTATCCAGCGCGGGGACTTCTCGCGCACGGGCGCAGTCATTCAAACAACCGTACTGAACAATTCGACGACCGAAGCCTTGTTTAGCTCCACGGGCGGACGCTCTCCTGTTTCGGGCATCACGCATGTCACGCGCGAAGGTGTCGCCACAGTTCGATGGACAGTCCTGCCCTTTGACTACACCCAAGACACTCTGCGCTTAAAACTCGGCGCAGGAGAATTTTCAGCGCGTATTGGACCAAGTTTCAGCTTCTTTAAAAGTAATAGTAGCCTCGACGGTCTAACGCTCAGTGATGGGAAGCTAGCGCTAGAAGTAAAAGGCTTGCAATGGTCAACGGACACCCGCGCCACAAAAACTGGCATGCAAATCGGAACGCGTGATGTGCGGATAGGCAGTCTAAGCTGGGCTTCGCTCGACTCCTCAAGCCTCGGGTTACAAAAGCTTGTGATGCGTAGCGACTTGCGTGAAGCAAACGACTTGCTAGGGGGCATCACGACGGCGGAGATCGGTGCACTGCGGCTGAACGATAAGGCTTGGGGAGAATTCGCCTTATCTCTTGGGTATGAAAAGCTCAACGGGACCGCGCTACGGTCTCTAGTCGACTTGCGGGATAGTTATTTTCTGCGAAAGCTACTTGGTAGCAGCGAGAATCAGTCAGCGGCCGCGGCCGACACAAAGAAATTTTGGCAACACATCGCAACCTTAAGTAAAACGAGTCCCACGCTAAGCCTAAGTCCGCTCAGTTGGAAAACGAGTCAAGGCCGCAGCCAACTATCGCTGGCATTTACGCTTAACGCTTCGGAAATCAACCCGGGCGGTATCGGCTTGCAAGGCACGCCCCTCAAGGAGCTCGATGCGACCCTCAGCCTATCGACGCCCATGCTAAATACTGCGTTCGCTCAAGCTCTTCAGACGCCGGGGGCCAATCCGACTCAGATAAAAACCAAAGCAGATCAAGAAACGCGTAAAGTACTTGACCAAGCCTTTCAACTCAAACTTGGTCGCGCACAAAACAACAAACTTGTCGCGCATTTCAATATTCAGGACGGAGACTTTCGATTAAATGGCCAGCGCATGCCTGGCGAACCATTTGCCAAATGGCTGCGCACAACGCTCCCCACCGGATGGCTCGCTGAGCGATCTCCCGCGTCGCAAGAAGCACCGGATGAGAGCGCGGTCATCAAACATCTTGATCCGGCGGTGCTGACCAGTCTATTAAGCGCTTCTGACTTCAGTTACGACGAGAGTCGCGATAAGAACGGCGATCGTGTGCTCAAGATTGGTACGGCCAAAACTGGCGCCGAAAAAATTGAATTCATCTTCTTGGGTTGTGGCGACGACCGCACGTGCGAGGATGTATTGATGCGTGCCACTTTCCCGAAAAATCCACAGATTGCGTTGAGTGCAATCAACGAGTGGAATCAGCGCAATCGTTGGGCGCGCGCCTTACTGAACGATGCCGAGCAAGCGGTACTGGAAATGGATATCAGCGCTTATGGGGGCATCGAACGCGATGCGCTGGAATCAATGGTCGATAACTTTTTTAAACTATTGCGCGAGTTTTCAACAACCATCTCGAAAGTAGGAAAATAGATTTAAGCGCTCATTCCGCCAAAAAGAAATAACCCGCCAAGTGGCGGGTTATTTCTTTAACAAGCAAGCATAGCCATCTTAGGCATAGGCTTCGATCGGCAAACACGCACACACTAAATTACGATCCCCCCAAGCATTGTCCACGCGACCGACTGGCGGCCAATATTTTGCATCGCGCAAACTCGCAAGAGGATAGGCAGCCTGCTGTCGTGGATAGTCATGATGCCATTCCTCTGCCAAAAGCATCTTGGCCGTATGCGGTGCATTCTTCAGCACGTTATCGGCACGATCTCTTTCGCCACGCTCGATCTGTGCGATCTCTGCGCGGATAGCAATCATGGCATCGACAAAACGATCTAACTCAGCGAGTCCCTCTGACTCGGTTGGCTCAACCATCAAGGTACCCGCCACAGGAAAGCTCATGGTCGGGGCGTGAAAGCCGTAGTCCATCAAACGCTTAGCGATGTCTTCGGCGGTCACGCCCGAGGACTCCTTGATGTCATGTATATCCAAGATGCATTCGTGCGCCACACGACCATTGCGGCCGGCGTACAGCACAGGAAAGTGCCCGATGAGCTTACGCGCGACGTAGTTCGCGCTCAGAATTGCGACCTCCGTGGCGCGACGCAAGCCTTCGGCACCCATTAAAGATATATAGACAAAGGGGATAGGCAAGATACTGGCAGAACCAAACGGTGCGGCAGAGACAGGGCCCACCGCGGCACCTTGAAGCATCGTACCTTGCTCACCCACCACACCAGGCAAGAAGGGAGCGAGATGGCTGCGTACTCCGACAGGTCCCACACCCGGTCCACCTCCGCCGTGTGGAATGCAGAAGGTCTTATGCAGATTCAAATGCGACACATCCGCACCAAATTTTCCTGGCTGAGCCACGCCGACCATGGCGTTCATGTTGGCACCGTCCATATACACCTGGCCACCCGCTGCGTGAATCATGTCGCAAATGCTGGTGATGGACTCTTCAAAGACGCCGTGTGTCGACGGATACGTCACCATCAGAGCCGCTAGCCGATCGCCTACTTTGGCAATCTTCGCTTTGAGGTCCTCAAGATCGACGTTGCCATTGGAGTCCGACGCCACCACCACAACTTCCATGCCCACCATGTTCGCGGAGGCAGGGTTCGTGCCGTGAGCAGAAGAGGGAATCAAACAGACGTCACGCTGATGCTGACCATTCGCGCGGTGATAGGCTCTAATCGCGAGCAGACCTGCGTATTCGCCCTGCGCACCAGAGTTCGGCTGCAAACTGATTGCGTCATAACCAGTAATTTCGCAAAGATCCTTAGACAAGCGCTCAATCATCTGCTGATAGCCCTTGGTTTGATCAGCCGGCGCAAAGGGGTGAATCAATGCAAACTCGGGCCAAGTGACCGGGATCATCTCAACGGTTGCATTGAGCTTCATCGTGCATGAACCAAGCGGAATCATGGTTCGATCTAAGGCCAAGTCCTTGTCTGACAGTTTGCGCAAGTATCTCAGCATGTCGGTCGCAGACTGAATGCTTGAGAACACAGGATGGCTCAAGATGGCACGCTTTCGCTGAAAGGCGGTCGGCACCCCTGGCAAACCAATAGCAGACGTCGCCAGAGCAGGCGCTGGCTTACCGCCTACCGACGCGAATAAGGCAACAAGTTGGATCAGATCATCGCTCGTCACCGTCTCATCAAGCGAAACACTAATTTGTGTCGCACTGACGTGCCGCAGATTTATTTGCGCTTGGCGGGCAGCTGCCAATACTTTATTTGTCTGTGCGCCCGTCTCTAACAACAACGTATCAAAGTAGGTGTCGTTCGCGACGTTAAACCCTAAACTGACAAGCGCTTGGCGCAGAAGTGACGTGGCTTGGTTGACACGTGTCGCGATGGCCACGACGCCTCGAGGGCCGTGCCACAGCGCGAACATGCTCGCCATCACCGCCAATAAGACCTGAGCTGTGCAAATGTTCGAGGTCGCTTTTTCACGACGAATGTGCTGCTCTCGCGTTTGCAACGCCAAACGCAACGCGGGATTGCCTTGCGCGTCTTTCGATACACCAACCAGACGGCCGGGCATATTACGTTTGAAGGCATCTTTACACGCCATAAAGCCTGCGTGCGGGCCACCGAAACCAAAAGGCACACCAAAGCGCTGCGCCGATCCAATCGCGATATCGGCACCCCAATGGCCGGGTGGCTCAAGCAAAGCTAAGGCAAGCAAGTCTGTTGAACACGCCACCACGCCGCCTTGCGCATGCACTTGTTCCGTCAGAGCGCGATAGTCAGATACCGCCCCCAAAGAGTGCGGGTATTGCACGAGCAAGCCAAAACAGGCTGGAACACCTTTACTTTCATCGCCCACAACCACCTCGATATCCAGACCATCCGCACGCGTACGGATCACCTCAATCGTCTGGGGGTGACAGTGATGGGAAACGAAAAAAACCTTGCTCTCTCCATGTGACGCACGACGTGCCAAGGTCATGGCTTCAGCGGCAGCAGTCCCTTCATCCAGTAACGAAGCATTGGCAATATCCAGGCCCGTGAGGTCCGCAACCATGGTCTGATAATTCAGAACTGCCTCTAGTCGACCTTGAGAAATTTCAGGCTGGTAAGGCGTGTATGCCGTGTACCAGGCCGGGTTCTCGAGGATGTTGCGCAAAACAACATTAGGCGTGTGCGTGCCGTAATAGCCTTGTCCGATGTAGTTACGAAAAACCTGATTCTGGCGCGCGATTACTTTCATCTCGCCCAGCACATCCGCCTCGGAGCGCGGGGCCGGCAAGTTCAGTTCGCGCGACATGCGAATATTCGCTGGGACGACTTCTTGCATTAAAGACTCAAGGCTCGAGGCTCCCACAGCCACCAGCATGGTCTGCTGATCTTGCTCACCGGGGCCGATATGCCGAGGAATAAATTCGTGTGTCGTGTTGAATACGTTGTTCGTCATGATGAGAGCCTTAACTTGCGTCGGCGACGGCCTGATAACCGGCTGCATCGAGCAGGCTATCAACGTCGGCGGCGTTATTTGCTTTGAGTTTGAAAATCCACGTGTTGTAGGGGCTTGCGTTGATTGTTTCGGGCGCATCGTTCAAAGCATCATTGAAGGCGACAACTTCACCAGCAACTGGCGCATAGATATCGGACGCGGCCTTGACCGACTCCACAACCCCCGCAGTCGCACCAGCGGCAAGCTTGGTCCCAACGCGCACATCACCAACAAAAACTAAATCACCCAACTGTTCCTGAGCGGGGCCGGTAATACCTACCAGCATGACGTCGCCATCTGCCTTAATCCATTCGTGTGTACTGGCGTATTTGCGATCGCTAGGAATACTCATGAAGATCTCCTGAAAATTTCGTGAAATATAAAAATAGGGCTATGAATACTTAATACTGAATACTGAATACTGAAT
>CANFEI010000040.1 GCA_947445495.1 Alcaligenaceae bacterium | reverse complement strand
CGAACCTTGGGGAGCCAGGCCAGTCGCGTGCAAGTGTTAATGATTACCGTCGACCCAGAGCGTGACAGCCCCGAAGTATTGCGTGCGTATGTCTCTGGATTTAATGCCAGCTTTTTAGGCTTGACAGGTACGCCAGCCCAAATCAAGCAAGCTGCCGCATCCTTCAAGGCCTATTACGCCAAGGCGCCGGCCGCAAAGGGCGGCTACAGCATGGATCACAGCTCGTCGTTTTATTTGTTTGACCCGAAAGGGGATGCACGGGTGTTGGTTAGCAACACCGCTGGCACCGCTGTGCTTGCGCGCGACATCAAGTTACTGCTGAAGTAGATCTTTTGGGTGGATCAGGCGCGCGCCTTAGCGCTGTGCCAACCATTCCGTTAATGCCGCTTGAGCCTTTTCGGGCATCTCGGTAACGACCATTTGAGCGCGGCGCTTGATAATCATGAGCGCATAAGGGGTCGCCAAGCTAGAGGCCTGTGCACACAGGCGCAGTTCTTCGCCGATGGAAGGGCTACGCTGGCGCCAAAAATTGATGGCGGCTTCTAATTCAGGCAGGGTAATGGTCTCTTGCATACCGTATTGTCCCAGAATATCTTGCCCCGTTTGACTGCTAAGACCAATTTGACCGACATTTTTCTTTCCCAGCGCGCGCTGTTGCTCAGGGGGCGGATACGAGTAATATCTAGGGGTTATCCCCTTTCAGGTTTGGGCATGTCATGACTGGATCCTCTTCCAACCCTTTTGTGTTGCCCGGGCTCGGCCAAACTGGCGATATGGCCAATAACCCACTTTTTGCCAGTATGGAAATGATGCGCAAGGCCTTCGCAGGCTTAGCTGGCCCGGCTGGTATGGGGGCAGGGGTCGGTTTGGCGCCATCCATGAATCCTGAAGAGCTCGAGCGCAAGATTGCTGAACTTAAATCAGTGGAAAACTGGTTGAAGTTGAATTTGTCGATGCTGAGCAGCACGATTCAGGGGATGGAAGTGCAGCTCGCAACGATTGCGACCTTGAAGTCTTTTGTTGCAGCAGCCACGCCAAGGGCACAGGAGCCGGCGGCCGCTGCACCAACTGAGGTACCTGCTGCGGCGCAAGCCTGGTGGAACATGTTGACTCAACAGTTTAGTCAAGTGGCGGCGGCGAGTGCCGCAAGTATGGGCGGCGCAAATGCAGCGGGCGCCACAGCTAAAAAAACGACAACAGAAAAAAAAGCGACTAAGCGGACTGCTCGAAAATCATCAAATTAACTTTTTCTAGACCCCACTATGCTTAACATCGTGATTCTTGCTGCAGGACAGGGCAAGCGCATGCAGTCTAACTTACCCAAAGTGCTGCACCCAATTGCTGGTCGACCGATGTTGACACATGTTTTGGATAGCGCGCGTGCCTTGGGCGCTCAGTGCATCGCCATCGTTGTTGGGTACGGTGCAGAGCAGGTAAAGCAGGCCTACGCTGCACAAGAAGACTTACAGTTCGCGCTACAGCAGCCGCAGCTAGGAACCGGACATGCGGTTTTGCAAGCGGTGCCCTTGTTGCAAGCGTCTCACGCAGACGACGTGACGATTATTTTGTATGGCGATGTGCCTCTTGTTCAGCCCGATACGTTGCGGGCGCTGCTCAACGCGCGCGCGAGCGGCGTGGCGATTCTTACTGAGATTGTGTCAGACGCGACGGGTTACGGTCGCATCGTACGCGACGCCCAAGGCAATGTATGCGCGATTGTCGAACACAAAGACGCGACACCTGAGCAGCGGGCGATTCAAGAGGTCAACACAGGAATCATGGCTGTACCGACACGGCAATTGAAGTCCTGGCTTACAAAGCTCACAAATAATAATGCGCAGGGTGAATACTATCTCACCGATATTGTTGGGTTGGCCGTCGCAGAGGGGGTCTCTGTGAACGTGGCGCATCCAGTCGCCCGTTTTGAAACGTTCGGTGTGAATACCCGTCTGCAGCAAGCGGAACTCGAGCGTCTTTGGCAGCGGGAGCTTGCCCGCAGGCAGTTAGAGGCTGGCGTCACGATCGTTGATCCGGCGCGTTTTGATTTACGTGGTGAGTTATTGTGCGGCCAAGATGTCTTTATTGATGTGGGTTGTGTGTTTGAAGGGCGCGTTGTCCTTGCCGATGGCGTGCGGATCGGTGCGCACTGCGTTCTGCGCAATGTCACGCTAGGGGCCGCCACGTGCATCGAGTCCTTTAGTCATCTGGAGCAGGCTGAGGTGGGTGCGGATGCGCACATTGGACCGTATGCACGCCTGCGCCCCGGCGCTAAGTTGGCGGATGCGACGCACGTGGGTAATTTTGTTGAAATTAAAAATACCAATCTTGGTAAAGGTAGTAAGGCAAATCATCTTGCCTACGTGGGCGACGCCGATGTAGGTGAGCGCGTCAATATTGGTGCGGGCACCATTACTTGCAATTACGATGGCGTGAACAAGCACCGTACGACGATTGAAGACGATGCTTTTATTGGTTCAGATACGCAACTCGTTGCGCCGGTGCGTGTCGGCAAGGGGGCCACGCTCGGTGCGGGCACGACCCTCACGCGCGATGCGCCCGCGGGGCAGCTAACGGTATCCCGAGCAAAACAAGTGACGATCGAAGGCTGGAAGCGGCCGGTTAAAAAAGCGTAAGGATGACTGAAGCACAAGCGCCCCGCGCAGCAGATGCGCACGAAGGACTACCGACAGCGCGACGTAGAAAAGCAGCACTGGCGCTTGCAGCGGGATTGGCGCTTGCAGTGTTGGATGCCACGATGACGAACGTAGCGCTTCCTTCGATTGCGCAGGACCTGAAGGCCTCTGATTCTGCCGTGGTGTGGGTGGTTAACGCCTATACCCTAACCGTAGCGATGACCTTGCTTCCGATGTCGGCGATTGGAGAGCGCATCGGGTTCAAGCGATTGTTTTATTACGGACTGTGGACCTTTATTCTTGCTTCATTGGGAAGTGCGTTGGCATCATCGATGCCCGTATTGCTTGGCGCACGCATTTTTCAAGGGCTTGGTGGCTCAGCCATCATGTGTCTGTTTGGCGCGTTGGTCCGAAACATTTATCCCCCGCATTTAATCGGGCGCGGTATTGGTCTAAACGCGATGACGGTTGCGGTGTCCTCGGTGATCGGACCTTCAATCGGCGCATTCATTCTGTCGTTCACGACCTGGGAGTGGATCTTTCTATTTAATTTGCCGGTGGGCATCCTCACGATGCTTGGGGTGCGTTACCTACCCGATGTGCCACGTATTTCGGCGTCATACGATTGGTTTGCGGCTGCGCTGAGCATGACAACGATTGCGTTATTAATCCTAGGAATCGACGCGTTATCGACAAACTTTTTGCTTGCAGTGGTGCTACTGAGCGCCTCGTTTGTGATTGGTTGGGCGCTGGTGCGACGCTCTGCGCAACAGACTGCACCGCTTGTGCCGGTTGATCTCTTTAGAATTCCCGCGATGCGGTTCGCGTTAGCCGCATCGGCCAGTACGTTTTGTGCGCAGATGGCCACGATGGTTTCGCTGCCGTTTTATTTGCAAGTGACGCTTAATCGCCCTCAAATGGCCGTAGGTGTGTTGATGGCAGGTTGGCCCGTGGGGGCAGCACTGATCGCTGCGATCGCAGGACCGTTGTCGGATCGATTTCCTGTGGCCATATTGAGTGGGCTGGGTGCGGCGGCGATGGCGATTGGTTTGGGCTTAGTGGTGGTGATGCCCACAAGTGCGTCAGACGCGTGGCTGTTTACTGCGATGGTTCTGGCAGGAATTGGTTTTGGATTTTTTCAAACGCCGAATAATCGCGTTATGTTAGGTTCGGCACCACGCAACCGCGCGGGTGCGGTGGGCGGTCTGCAGGCGACGACGCGGGTATTTAGTCAAACGTTTGGCGCGGCCATCGTTGCCGTGGTGTTTAGTCTTGGTTTTAGCAGTGGACCCATGCTTGGGCTCTGCGTCGCAATAGGTTTTGCTTTGATCGCAGTCGGCGTGAACACGGTGCGCTATTTTCAGGCGCCACGCTCGCGTGCGGACGGCTAGCGCAGATGCGTATCCTGCAGATCAATTCAGAGCGGGGTTGGCGAGGGGGTGAACGACAAACCCTCCTCACGGCGTTGGGATTGCGTGAGCGGGGGCAAGAGGTTGAATTGCTAGTGAGGCGCGGCGGTGTGTTAGAGGCCCGCGCGCAGTCGGAAGGCCTGAGGACGCACGCAGCCAAGACCGCGGCTGAGTTTGGCCTTTGGCTGGCGCGTCATGGCGCGACGTATGATGTGTTGCATGTGCAGACCGCCAATGTGTTGGCTTGGGCGCTGCTGGCTAAGCCCCTGCATCGTCGGCCGGTGGTTTTTTCAAGGCGGACAAGTTTTCCGATTGTTGGGTTTAGTGGATTTTCTCGTTTGAAATGGGCCTATACCGATGCGCGCGTTGCCATCAGTGAGGCGGCTGCCGCAGCGATGCGAGCGATGGGATTGTCGGTCCAGGTTATCCCGAGCGCCGTCCCCGTTGTTGCACCCAATCCCTCGCGTGTGCGGGAATTTCTCGCGCGTGAAAACTTGGTCAGACAGCGTTTGATCGGTACGGCGGCCGCCCTGTCGCCAGAAAAAGATCCTGTCACGTTGATCCAGGCCGCAGCGCAAGTGTGTGCAAAATATCCCGATGTGACGTTTGTGCATTGGGGCGCAGACGGCGCGGCAGCCGACGCCGCACGGCAAGCAATACGCGAGCTTGGCTTGGGTGAGCGTTACCGGTTGCTGGGATTTGAGTCTGGTGTCGAGCAGTTGTTTGCGGCACTGAACGTATTTGTGATGGCGTCGCGACAGGAGGCGCTTGGCAGCAGCGTGCTCGATGCCATGGCGCAACAGGTGCCGGTGGTCGCGACCCAAGCGGGTGGTTTAAAGGAGTTACTTGCAGACGAGCGAGGCCTTTTGTGTGCACCAGGCGATGCCCGTGGTTTGGCCGAGCAGATTGCGCAGCTACTGGACGATCCTGAGCGCGGCTCAGCCCTGGCTGCACGAGCGCTTCATGAGGTACGGCTACGGTATGGTGTTGATACGATGGTGCAAATGTACGAACGTTTGTATCGCCAAGTGGTTGCGGCGCCGTGAGGGGCGAAGGCGCAAGGCGGCAGAGCCGCCAGCGCTTTACCTCTTGTGCGTAATACAATAAAATACAACTGTATGCAAAATATGATCTGTAAGCCTTTTGCGCATCATGGGGCTGACCTGACCAATGGGTAGTGGAGACAAAAAAATGAATGAATTTGACGTGATCGTTGTGGGTGCAGGGAATGCTGCGTTGGCGGCGGCCGTATCGGCCAAAGAAAATGGCGCTCAGCGCGTGGTGGTGCTTGAAAAAGCCCCGCGCGAAATGCGCGGCGGCAATACACACTGGAGCGGTGGTGTGTTGCGTTTCGCCTTTGACGACCCCAAAGAAATTGGCCCCTTGTTGCCGGGTGTTGAGCAAGAATACGAAGATTTTTATTCTGGCATTGCGCCTTATACAAAAGATGACTTTCACGGCGATTTGATGCGCGTGACCTCAGGGCAGACAGACCCCGTCCTTTCTCATGTGCTTGTCAATAATTCAAAGGATACGGTCTTTTG
Organism: Alcaligenaceae bacterium; assembly: GCA_947445495.1. The sequence goes on along the minus strand of CANFEI010000040.1, from coordinate 2,224 downwards.
GATGAGTGAGGTCGGTAAGGTGCCGATGGAGCCAGCCATTACGCTCACCGGAGTTAGAAAGGGCAATCGAATCGTGTGGGCGCGCGGGCTGGTGGTGCGCGCCGAGCACGAAGGGGTGGGGCTCTCGCGTAGTTGGTTTGCGACCTGTGAACGCATGGGCATTGAAGTGCGCTATGGCGCCGCAGTGGTCGGATTGCTTCAGGACGAAACCGGAGCCGTGTGCGGCGTGACGGTGCGTGATGACAATGGCGTACGAGCGTTGCACGCCAAGGCTGTGGTGCTTGGATGTGGCGGGTTTGAAGCACACGTACAAATGCGCACCCAGCATATCGGCCCTCTCGTCGGTGCGGCGAAAGTCCGCGGCACGCCTCACAACCAGGGTGATGGTTTGCGTATGGCGATGAACCTTGGCGCGATGCCTTGGGGTCAGTGGAGTGGATGTCATGCCACGCCGATTTCTGCAGACTGGGGTAATTTCGCACCGCGCGAGCTGACGGACCGTAGTAATCGATTGAGCTATTTGTATGGCGTCATGATCAATCGCGTGGGTAAGCGCTTTGTCGATGAAGGCGCAGACGGAGCCATGTTCACCTACGCAAAATATGGACGTGCGATTTTGGCTGAACCCGGTGCGAAGGCATATCAGCTGTTTGATTCCCAGGTCGTGCATTTACTCGAGCCGCGCTATTCGACAAGCGAGCCGATCATGTCTGACACAATCGAGGGGTTGATTGAGCAGCTAGACATCGATGATAAAAAACAAGCACTTAAAACAGTACTTGAATACAACGCTGCGGCCAAACATGCGGCCGATGGTTTTGATCCGTCACAGAAAGATGGCTTGTCTACCCAAGGCTTAGCATTAGAAAAAACCAACTGGGCAACCAAGCTTGAGAAGGCGCCGTATTACGCCTACAGCGCAACGGGTGGTATTACCTTTACCTTTGGCGGGCTGCGTGTAGATGAGAATACGCAAGTGGTGGGCACTGATTGGCGCCCAATCAAAGGGCTGTTCGCTTGTGGCGAAATGATCGGTGGCTTGTTCTATGACAATTACCCGGCGGGAACAGGGTTGGTGTCAGGTGCAACGTTTGGGCGTATTGCTGGTCGTCAGGCAGCTGCGTTAAGTACTGGCAAAGCCTTAGCGAAAGCCGCTTAATCCGAAAGGGGGAGACGTATCATGTCCGATCAGGCCACAGAGCCACAAACTTTGCTCACTCGACTTGCAGAGTTGATTTGTGAGTTTGATACGTCACTGATTAATGATCAGGCGATTTCCCTGTCCCGCACGGCGATTATCGATACGATTGGTGTCACGCTTGCGGGGGTCACAGAACCTTGCGTGACCAATTTGTTTAAAGTGCCAGGAGTAGGAACTTCGCCTGGTGCGTCCACGGTGTTCGGCACGGCGATCAAGACCTCGGCACTGGACGCCAGCTTTATTAATGGCGTGGGCTCGCATGCGCACGATTACGACGACTTTAGTCAGCCGATGGGTGGGCATCAGTCGGCACCGCTCGTCGCACCTTTGTTCGCACTGGCTGAAGAGCGGGGCGCGACGGGCCTGAAGCTGATTCATGCCTACGTTGTAGGAATTGAAACAGAGATTCGAATCGCGCGTGCTGTGAATTTCTATCACTACGACAAGGGTTGGCATCCTACTGCAACGCTCGGTGTATTTGGCGCAGTAGCAGCATGTGGCTATTTAATCGGTTTGGATAAGCAAAAAATGGCGATGGCTTTGGCCATCGCTGCGTCCTTCGCATCAGGGTTGAAATCGAACTTTGGCACCATGGTCAAACCTTTGCATGTGGGGCAGTGCGCGCGTAACGGCCTGTTGGCTGTGTTGTTAGCAGAGTCAGGTTACGACGCAAACGTCGCGACACTCGAACATAAACAAGGTTTCCTGAATGCGTTTAACGGTCCTGGAAACTTTAATGCTGAATTGATATTTGAGAATTGGGCGAATCCCCTCGAGGTGCTCAGCTCTGAGATGGGCCTCAAGCAATTCCCGTGCTGTGGCAGTACACACCCGCCGGTCACTATGATGCTGAACTTGCGCAGAGAAGAAGCAATTGATCTCAAAGAGGTGGCTCGGGTAGAGGTGCTTGTGCATAAGCGTCGCCTACCGCATACGAATAATCCAAATCCGCAGACACCGCTTGAGGCAAAATTCTCGGTTCAGTACGCGGTCGCGCGCGCGCTCGTTTCTGGTGCGGTGCGG
>CANFEI010000039.1 GCA_947445495.1 Alcaligenaceae bacterium | reverse complement strand
TATTCTGATGCGTTATTACACGACACCGTCAGTCAAACAAGCACGTGAATCGGTGACTTGGTCGCTCTTCTTCATCTTCTTGCTGTACTTCACGGCGCCAGCGCTGGCAGTTCTTGTCAAGTACGAAGTGTTCCACGTTCTCGTCGGCACGCCATTTGACAAACTACCCGCTTGGATTTCGCAGTGGAGTACCGTAGATCCTGGCTTGCTGTCTGTGGTTGATATCAACAAAGACGGTATCTTGCAGCTTGGTGAAATGCGGATTGGTGGTGACATCATCGTGTTGGCAACACCTGAAATCGGCGGTCTACCGTACGTAATTTCGGGCATGGTTGCGGCTGGCGGTTTGGCTGCAGCACTGTCAACTGCAGATGGTCTGCTTCTGACCATTGCCAACGCGCTCTCACACGATCTGTACTACAAGATGATCAATCCTAACGCGCCAACAGAGCGTCGCGTAATGATCTCTAAAGTACTTCTGCTTGTGGTCGCACTGGCTGCTGCATACGTCGCTGCTCAGAAACCTGCTGATATCTTGTTCTTGGTCTCAGCGGCGTTCTCTTTTGCGGCCGCTGCATTCTTCCCCGCCTTGACGCTTGGTATTTTCTGGAAACGGGCGAATAAGTACGGTGCAGTTGCCGGAATGATCGGTGGTCTGGGCATCACCTTCTATTACATGGTGACGACTCAACCTTGGCTGCGTAGTGTATTCGGTGTGACTTCGCCAATCGAACTCTGGTATGGAATTTTGCCAATCTCTGCAGGCGTGTTCGGTGTGCCACTTGGCTTTGCGCTGATTATTGGTGTGAGCTTGCTCACACCCGCTCCACGCAAGGAAATCCAAGACCTAGTCGACCACGTACGCTACCCAACACTGCGCGCTTAACACGCAGACAAATATTTTCCCCGCCGTGTGAGACTGCTGCGCTCAAACGGCTTTACTGCCCCTTCGGGGGCATTTTTTTTGTCTACAGAAATGGGGGCAAGACTTTGATTTGTATTACAGAGCCTAATGCGTCTCTGGGAGTGACAATTTCCGACGTAACGCTCTCAGTACAATGCCTAAAAGTGGGATCTGCTCGTATACCTGCGCGGCGGCATCCCAGTAATCTTGATGCAACACAATCAACCCATCAGCGTCAAGTTCGAACTGGGTACAGCCCTCAATGACCTGACCACGACTTCGACAAGTAAAAGAAAATGTCCAGGTCATAAAACCGATCGGGCCTGTTGAAGCCATGCGTGTCACAACAAACCTTGGCTGATCGAGCGTCTTAAACATATGTTCGAATACTTGTCTGACTAACGTAACCCCTTGCAGATCATTAAACGGATCGACAAATCTGGTACGACTTGCATACAAGGATTCGATCTCGTTAAGTGACTCAGACGTTAACTGCTCGAACCATCGAGCAATCAATTGGAAACGCTCGGTTTGATCAGGCATCGGATCGGACATCACAACCCCGTCATTTTGTGTAGTAAAGGAAACCGCAGGCGATAAGGGAGTCTACTCACTACACGCAAGGCGCACGCAAAGCCCTTCGGAAAATTTATCTCAAAGTGCCCCCGTTCCAATCCAGACACAATATGCGCTGCCGCACGCTGCGCGGAGATCAAACTTGGCATTTGAAAATCATTTGCAGCCGTCATGGGCGTTTCAACGAAGCCGGGATTAATCAAGTAAACGTTCAAGCCCTTGGGGGCAAGTTCGAAATAGAGCGTCTCCACCAAATTATTTAAGGCGGCCTTCGTCGCGCCATAAATCAACGCCCGTGGCAACCCGGTGTATGCGGAGATACTAGCGATGCATGCGATACCACCGGACTGACGCGCGATAAAGTAAGGTACTAGACAAGCCAATGCCCGGTACACACTCACGACGTTTAGTTCGAAACTTTTTTCAACCTGTTCAACATTGAGCTCCCAGCTATTGGTGGGATCGTAGCGCGCAGCTCCTAAGATCACCAGATCGATATGACCCATCGCGGCCACAGCCGCATCCAGCACGGGCGGCCAAATTTGAGGATCTATACAATCGAATGCGACAACCGATGCCTTGGGATAATGCGCAGCAAACTCACGAAGTTCTGCCTCGCGTCTAGCTGATAGCGTGACGTAGGCGCCTGCATCTAAAAGCGTTTTCGCAAGCGCTAAACCAATACCGCTCGATGCACCGACGATCCACACTCTTTTTTCGCGCCAGTCATGAATCGGTTGATTCAACGGCGACCATAAATTTCTCATTGTTAACCGCCTCAGGTCCGCTTCTTGAAGAACAGCGTGACCTCACCGAGGTCGACGCCAAACTTTGACATCACCGATCGATTCATCATGGACTGGTCATCGAGTAACCACATCCAGTCGTCGAAATTGACCAAATATTCTTTCCCGTCAACAGGCAAACGTAGAACATATTTCCAATGCAAGGCATTACCCGCCACTTTACCGATCGCAACTCCCACCACATCATCAGCCGTTCCTTGCCAGGTGCCGTCGGGCTGACGCTTGAGCGTCCAGACTCTACGCTGGGTCTCACCGTCAGAATAGGTAAAACGCTCATCGAGTACGCCCTCATTTGGACTCGTCCACGTACCCTCGATCACTACATGAAAACGGCGAGCAACCGTGCCGCCGCGTTTCTGAAAGATCCCCCAAGCGTCAAGCGTGCCATTGAAATATGACGACAATTCCAACTCTGGTTTTTCAGCCGCATAGTGATTAACTTCTACACTGCCACACGCAGTCAAGAGGGTCGCGCTGATTGATGCGATGAACGCTTTAAGTTTCATGACGATTATTCCTTGTTCGAGAGTTCGTCACCGACAGATGCCGGTGGCGGAAAGCGAAGTAGCACTACCGCTGCAATAGCTTTTAAAAAAATGGGCAGGCCAACGTACAAAGCGATCAGAGGTGTCGCAGTGGCTGGGGCACCAGGCTCGTAATCAAACCAGCTCAACAAGGGCAATGTCACACCCGCTGCGATGGCCAAGGCGAGCTTGCCTAGCAACACCCAAACGCCTATGTATAGACCTGTGTTATGACGCTGTTCGCTAGGAATTGCGTCTGCCAACATCGCGCCTGGCAAAGCCAGATCGGCACCCAACGCAGCGCCCGCTATCAAACACACAAAACCATACAGCCAGACATCTCCCTCACCCACTGCACTCGCACCGAACAACGCTAGCGCGGCGAGCACACTGCCGCTTAGCCACGCCAAACGCTTTCCGTAACGATCAGCTAACGCCACCCAAAGCGGCAGTGCAAGAAGACCGGCGATAAAATAAGTGCCTAAAAATAAACCAGCATCTTTCGGTCGCTGTACAACGTCACTGATAAAAAACAGAACTAATGTTGCCGGGACCGCAACGGCCACTGCGTTCAGTAAATAAAAACCATAGACCTGCCTGACAGGCCGATGCGCAAGCGCTGCTCGCCATCCCGCTGTGAGGGCAGTTAGTTTCTCTTTAGGACGTGGTGACCATAATAGGGTCGTCGTTAACCCTATGAACAACGTCGCCGCAAACAGGTAGGCAAATAAACGATAGCCCGGCCCTGCCCCGTACTCCCCTACCAATACAACGGGGACTACGGAAGCTAAAATCACGCCAAGCAAGCCAAGCCCTTCCCGCCAGGCGACGACACGTGAGCGAACCAGCGGTTCATCGCTCAGCCGCGTACCCCACGTGACATAGCAAATACTCAAGAGACTATGTGCCGCATAAAGAAGAACTAGGCAGCAGGTCAGCCACACCATCAAGCCGAGATGCGACCAATCGGGGGGTGAGAACAGCATGACAAAGCTTAAAGCTAGCAGAATGCTCCCAAATACCGACAGCACAGACCAACCAAACCGCGACGCTTGGAACGCATCAACGACCCGCCCCAAAAATGGATCCTGCGCTGTATCCAGCAACCGAGTGCAGAATAATATTGCTCCCAAGGAGGCTAAATTCAGACCCAGGTTTTCACCGTAGTACTTGGGCGAAATCATATAGATTGGCATCAACGCCATCGCGAGCGGTAACCCGAGAGCCCCATACGCGGCTAAACGATAGGGGCTCACGGCTTACCACCTAACAACGCCTGTCTCAGTGATGGCTCGCTTGTGCGAGGATCCAACCAAATTGCAAAGAATGCACGCGCTAGACTGTCATCAATGCGGCCCGTTGATTTACCTTGATGGTAAAAAATTGCCCCTTCTCCGGGCTGATATACCCCTGTCAGCGTGTCGCCTACGGCGACGTTGGGCAACACACGGGCCAACTGATCTCGCCATTGAGGATGCGCATCGATCGGGACACCAAGCTTTGCAATTTCGTCCAGCGATGACTTAACAATCCGAGCACTTTCAATCGACCACTGATAGGTCAGGGACAACGCAAACGGCAGGTGCGGTACGTAACGTCCGCTAGGCGCCCAAAGGCGTGCTTCATAGACGCTAAAACCAAAACGCGAAAACTCCCCGCGACCGACTTCCCCCACCTCAGGAATTCCTGCAGGAGGCTCGAATGCACTCGCACTTGGCCACAAAAGGAACGAGCAAGCAAAAGATAGTGCTAAGCGTGTGATAAGACCCATTGTTTTACGTCCGTACGTCCATAACGAAAGCCTACTTCGCAGTAAGCGAGATACATTTTCCAAATGCGTATAAACGCAGTGTCAAATCCTTGCTCGGAGATCGCAGCGGTGTTGCGATCAAACGCGAGCCCCCACCGCCTAAGCGTCTCTGCGTAGTCCAATCCAAAGGAAAACGATGCCCGTACTGCTAAAGCGGCAGCCGTGCTCTCTTTTGCGAAACGACTGGCAGAGGGCAACATTCCACCAGGAAAAATGTACTGTTGGATAAAGTCTGTTCCGTGACGGTAGGCGTCAAACTTAGCTTCGGAAATATCAATTGCTTGAATCACCGCCCTACCATTTGGCTTCAAACATCGGGCAAGCACTTTAAAATAGCTTGGCCAGTGCAGCAAACCGACGGCCTCGAACATTTCAATCGAGACGATGTGATCAAACTGTTCAGGGATATCACGATAGTCTTGCAGCCTAAGTTCTACCATCGAACTCAGTCCAGCGCGCGCTATCCGCGCAAGACCGTACTCGAGTTGAGCGTCTGAAATGGTGATGCCGACCACTTTTAGGCCCCGGCGTGCGGCACGCTCGGCGAAACCGCCCCAGCCACAACCGATCTCCAAAATGGTCTGGCCAGGCTGCGCATCGAGTTGGTCAAGAATATGGTCGTACTTTTTGTTCTGCGCAACTTCGAGCTCAAGCGACAGATCGCCGCCAAAGTATGCCGAGGAATAAGACATGCTGGGATCGAGCCACAGCTTATAAAAACTGTTACCCACGTCATAGTGACTCAAAATGTTACGACGACTGCCAGACCGACTATTATCTTTAAACACCCAATGCGACAGACGTTTCAATAGCAACGCCCACCACTGTCCGTCAACAGCTTGTGCTACTTGTTGATTCAACATTGCGATAGAAAACAGTGCGACCAAATCGTCGCACCCGATCCACCCACGCCGCAAGCTCTCGGCAAAGCCCACATCCCCTTGCCGCACAATAAGTGTCGCCGCTCGCCAGTCGTGCACATCCAACTGTGCTTCGTGGACGGTTCTTTGCGTATCTTCTGTACGCTGACCAAAACTGCGCACGAGCCCATCAGGCTGGACCAAGCGTAAACACCCGACCGAGATTCGTTCAAGCATTCGTATCAAAATTCGACCAGCAAAGGGGACCTCGCGACGCGAAACCCCAAAAGGATGATCATCCAGCCTCATCCTCGGCCTCCTGCATCGGTTGTCGTGACTTCGCGTTCAGGTAAAGGTGGGACGGCATGGTAGCGCGCGCCTTGCCGCCAAAGTTTAAACGCCTGTAGGTGAATACGCATGATGACACCCACTGTCATCATCGGCATACCCAGCAAATAGCGAAACAAAGCGCGCGTCGAAAACTGACCATATCTCGTCACGATCGCCGTTCGCAGTAATGGTTCTTCCATCTCTAAGGGATCGTAATAGTCAATCGCTAGTCGATGCAACCCCGCCATACTCGTCGTCCTAAATCGATACCCGCCGCGCACGGCACAAAACGGTGACACATGAAACTCCTTTGCACAACTGAGTTCGGTGGTGTCAGTAATTTCAGCCATCCCAGGCGCGATCAGAACGTACTGATGACGTTGGCCAAAGGTATTACTCACTTCAGCCACTAACACACGGAGTGATCCGGCTTCATCATGGACAAACCAAAAGCTCACTGGATTAAAAACATAACCAAAGACACGTGGAAAACACTGTAGCCAGACCGCGCCTGTCCGAATATCTATTTGACTGTTTATCAGAAGCTCACTGAGCCAGTGCTGTAAATCGCCACCATCGCGCGCGCCATGGTCCGCAGAGAAAAAACTGACAGGTCGATGTTTCTCAAGGCCAAAGAGCCAGCTATTAAAGCGAGCCAGTTCGGGTAAGCGATCAATACGCAATCTCAAGCAGAAGACCCGATACACAAAGCGATGCACAAAGGGCCTCAAGCGAGCGTGCATCACTCGGCCTGCACATAATTCAATTCCAGCATCAGTCATAAACGGCCCCCCAGGGTATTTCTACCCCAAAGTCACGCACAACTCGCAGTGCTGACTTCAAACCGTCTTCGTGAAAACCATAGCCGGCCCAAGCACCACAAAACCAAACACGATCCAAGCCTTGGATAGAGGGAAGTCTCGTTTGTGCCCGAGCAGCTTCAGCATCAAGGATCGGATGCTCGTAGGTCAGTTCTTTCAACACCAAGTCGGGTAACGGTTCGATATGAGGGTTGAGTGTCACGATGACCGGCTGAGTAAATGGCAAGGCCTGCAACTGATTCAACAGGTAACTGACTGCGACGGGCTGCTCTTGGCTCGCACCACCGCGGGAAAGATAATTCCAGGCTGACCATACTTTCTTTCGGCGGGGTAACAGACGAATATCTGTATGCAATACCGCTCTATTCTCTTGATAGCGAAAGGCTTGGAGTACCTCTCTTTCTTTTGGAGCCGTATCGAGCAGGGCCAAGCTTGTCGGTGCATGACAGGCTAGGACAACCGCATCAAAATTCTCTACACCGCTCGCGGCATGGACCGCCACAGAATCCGGGAGCCGCTCAATGCGGTGCACCGGGGCATTGAGTCGCACATCAGACAACTGCTCGACTAATTTCTGAACATAAGAGCGCGAACCACCCACAACCGTCTTCCATTGAGGACGCTCTTGAATCTGCAGCAAGCGGTGATTCAAGCAAAACGTCAGAAAGTGGGCTGCCGGGAATCCGAGTATGTCTTTGACTGGCGCAGACCAGATGGCTGCAGCCATCGGTAACAAATACCAATCGCGCATCGTTTGACCAAAGCGCTCTCGATCCAAGAGCTGCGCAAGCGAAATCGGATTTGAGTGTGTCTCGGTCAGGTAGCGTTGTGCGTTCTTATTGAAACGCAAAATATCTCGTAACATCGCGAGAAACGCGGGCCGTATGAGGTTGCGGCGCTGAGCAAATACCGTCGATAAATCCGTACCTGCCCATTCAATATCCGGCTCTGCAATCGACACACCAAAAGACATATCGCTCGCATGCACGTCGACATTCAAATGCTTGAATAGCGCGATGAGGTTTGGATAGGTTAAGTCGTTGTGCACGAGAAACCCTGTATCAACCGGATGCGTCCTACCATTTAACGTGACGTCCACCGTATTAGAGTGGCCCCCAAAATAACTCCCCGCCTCGATCAGGCTTACCTGATAGCTGTCCTTGAGCAACCACGCCGCAGCAAGCCCCGAGATACCTGAACCC
>CANFEI010000038.1 GCA_947445495.1 Alcaligenaceae bacterium | reverse complement strand
TCAATCGTGCCACCTGCACCCCACAGTCCGTTTGCGTCATAAGGGTCACCGGTATGCAACTGGCACCACAGATCCATTAGCGCATTGGCAGGGCCCGTATCGAACCCTTGCGGTTCGGCATGGGGACGCAGGATTGTGATGTTCGCAATACCCCCGAGATTGAGAACGACGCGGGTATGCGATGTGGCAAAGACGCCCGCGTGAAACATCGGGACAAGAGGGGCGCCTTGACCTCCGGCTGCGACGTCACGACTCCGAAAATCGGCGATGACGTTGATTCCAGTGAGTTCGGCCAATTTGGCGGGGGCGTTTAGCTGGAGGGTGTATCCGTCTTGCGGGCAATGTCGGACGGTTTGCCCATGCGCACCGATCGCCATGACTTCTTCGCGTGCGAGGCTGGCTTGAGTGAGCGCTTGCTCAACGGCTTGGGCATAGAAATCAACGAGTGCGTTGGACGCTTTTGCGGCACGTGCGAGCTCGTCGTTACCGCTCGTATTCAAAGCGAGGAGTTCTTCTTTGAGGCTTGGCGTCAAACCAACGCTGGCGCTAGACAGTATCGTTGGATGGCCTTCGGCGTCAAAACGGGCAAGCACGGCATCAATGCCGTCCAAGCTCGTGCCTGACATTAAACCGATATAGCAGGAGCTCGGGCTGGCGGTCACCGTGGAGCTTAACGACTGGCGACGTTGCTGCTTTCTGGGGTCGCCTCTTGATACTTGGCAAGCACCTGCAGCTGCTGTTGATACGGAGCAATGATCTGGGCGAATAGCGCACGGTGCTCCGGCTCAAGCGGCTTGGATACCGGCATATTGGCGGTTGCCTGCAGTGGATCGATGGGTTTGTCCGCGACACGGAACTCATAGTGCAAGTGCGGTCCGGTTGACCAGCCGGTCGAGCCAACGTAACCGATCAGCTGTCCTTGAGAAACCTTGGATCCGGCTTTGATGCCATCGGCGAAGCGACTTTGGTGCGCATAGAGTGTCGTGATTTTGCTGTGGTGACGTAAAACGATTGTGTTGCCATAGCCGTCGCGCCAACCAACAAAATCTACGGTGCCATCCGCTGTCGCGTGGATAGGGGTGCCCATGGGGGCTGCATAATCAACGCCGGGATGAAAGCCCGACCAAGCTTGTGCACCGCGAATCGTACGCATCCCGAATGTCGAGCTCACGCGAGAAAATTTCAATGAGTTGCGTAAAAAAGCACCCCGCAGGCTCTCGCCCTCAAGGTTGTAGTAGCTGCCGGTTTCGCCATCCGGGCTAAACCATACGGCGCTATAGGATTTACCACCGTTTACGAAGTCAAGCGCCAAGACCCGACCGGCGCCTGCCATCCGACCACCGATGCTCCGTGTTTCGTAGACCACGCGAAATTGATCCCCTGGGCGCAAGCCTCGCAGGAAGTCGACCTTGCTGCTTAGGACTTCGGCCATCTGCGAGGTGATTCCATCCGGAATCCCAGCGATATCGGTTGCGGCAAACAAGGAGCTACGAATCGTGCCAACGGCTACTTCCGTGTGTGACTCTAGTGGCAGTTCGAGCTCTTCCGCCTTGAAGCCCGACTCGGTCGTCGAGATTTGAAGTGTTTTGGCGATGCCCTTGCCGTTGATTTCATTGTTTGGACTATAGATGTAGCGGACCCAAAGTAGGTTGCCATTGTGGTCCGACGCGGCTTGCACGGTACGGCCAGCAAATAACTTGTAGATAGAGCGTGCTTTAGGTTCGCGCGCTAAAAAATTCAGTAAATCGGCGCTAGTAACATCCACACGCTTGAGCACCGAGGCCAGAGTATCCCCGGCTCGTATCCGCGTCTCGGTAATATAGGGAGTTTCGGTGACGGTGTGCTCGGCCGGAGTCGGGTCGGATGGGAGCGGAAAAGGCACCACATTCTGCACCAGTCGTTGTTCAGGGACTGGCTGTTCAATGAGGTCGGTTCGTTCGGTTTGAGGCGGATGTACGACACCTAGCGCAACGGCAGCCAAGCCAGCCAGCAGCACCAGACTGATGATTACGCCAGGGACAAGACTCGAACGCCGCTCGGTAGTGGGCGCTGCGGTCTGGTCTGTTGCCGAGGGGATCCCCTGCAAGGCGGTATCTGAAACTGAATGCATCTAGCGCAAATCCTGAAGTAAAAAAATGAAAGCCAACGCGCTTCGCATGGCGGCTAACCGCTAGTTTGCGTATGATGTCGGCTTATCTATAAAGAATGTTAGCCGATTTAAGCAGGCCGGACACATTTTTTTCTGTTTTAGAGTGCATTTTTACGCTTACTTCTGTTATGTCTACGATAAAATATCCTATTACACCTGCAATTGAGTCTAACTTACGGATAGTCGAACGCGGCTGTGAAGAGCTTTTGGTTAAAACCGAATTCGCTCAAAAGCTGGCCCGTAGCCATGCGACAGGTGTGCCTTTGCGTGTCAAGCTTGGACTGGACCCTACCGCACCGGATATTCACCTTGGTCATACGGTCGTCCTCAATAAGATGCGCCAGCTTCAAGATCTCGGTCATACAGTGATCTTTTTGATTGGTGACTTTACGTCCATGATCGGTGATCCGTCTGGGCGTAACAGCACGCGCCCTCCGCTCACACGCGAACAAATTGAAGCAAACGCCAAGACCTACTACGCCCAAGCAAGCTTGGTGCTGGATCCCGCGCGTACCGAGATTCGCTATAACTCGGAGTGGTGCGATCCCCTCGGCGCCCGTGGGATGATTCAACTGGCTTCACGCTACACCGTCGCAAGGATGATGGAGCGCGACGATTTCACCAAGCGGTTTAAATCTGGCGTTCCAATTTCGGTGCACGAGTTCTTGTACCCTCTGATGCAGGGCTACGACTCGGTGGCACTTAAGGCAGACCTCGAGCTGGGCGGCACCGATCAGAAGTTCAATCTGCTCGTGGGCCGTGAATTACAAAAAGAATACGGACAAGAGCCGCAGTGCATCTTGACGATGCCCTTGTTAGAAGGGACTGACGGCGTTGAAAAAATGTCAAAGTCCAAGAATAACTACATCGGTATCGGGGAGGCTCCCGAATCTATGTTTGGCAAGATCATGTCGATCTCTGACACCTTGATGTGGAAGTATTTCGAACTCCTGTCATTCCGCAGCCTCGAAGACATCGCTGCGCTGCGACAAGAAACTGAAGCAGGGCGCAACCCCCGGGACGCTAAAGTGGCCCTCGCGCAAGAAATCGTTGCTCGGTTTCACTCTCAGCAGGAAGCGGAGGCCGCCTTAGCTGCGTTTGAGGCGCGCTTTCGCGACGGTGCCATTCCAGACAATATTCCTGAAGTCACCATCGCTGGTGCTCCAGTTGGGGTGCTGAAATTGTTGCGTGAGGCCGGGTTGGTGGCCTCGGGTGCGGAGGCTCAGCGCAATATTGAGCAAGGCGGCGTCCGCATTGATGGTGACCGAATCGAAGACAAAGCCCTTCAGCTTGCAGCCGGGACCTATGTCGTTCAAGTTGGCAAGCGTAAGTTTGCTCGCGTGACCATCACCCCAGCGGCCTAAAGGGAATGCCCCTCTCAGGGCGCAGTACACTAGCACTAACCATTATTTCGCCATTATTTCGTCAGGATTTCCTATGTTTGACCGCAAACTTACCCTTGATCGTGTAGACCCCGATGTTTGGGCAGCCATCCAAAAAGAAGATAAGCGCCAAGAGCAGCACATTGAGCTGATCGCGTCTGAGAACTACGCTAGCCCAGCCGTCATGCAGGCTCAGGGCACACAGATGACGAACAAGTACGCCGAAGGCTATCCAGGCAAGCGTTATTACGGTGGTTGCGAGTATGTCGACATTGTTGAGCAGCTTGCGATCGATCGCTTGAAAGTTCTCTTTGGTGCCGAAGCGGCTAACGTGCAACCAAACTCTGGCTCGCAAGCGAACCAGGCGGTTTACCTGGCCTTTCTCAAGCCGGGTGATTCTGTCTTGGGGATGAGCCTCGCTGAAGGCGGTCACTTGACCCACGGTGCCTCGGTTAACGCATCAGGCAAGCTCTACAACTTCCACCAGTACGGCCTGGATGCGAATGAAGTTCTTGATTATGACAAAGTCGAGCAATTGGCCAAAGCGCAAAAGCCTAAGATGATTGTGGCTGGGGCGTCGGCCTACTCTTTGCATATTGATTTTGAGCGCTTGGCTCGCATCGCCAAAGAAAATGGCGCGCTGTTGTTGGTGGACGTTGCACACTACTCCGGCCTGGTTGCGGGCGGTGCCTATCCCAACCCCGTCCCGTATGCAGACTTCGTCACGTCCACAACGCACAAGTCTCTGCGTGGGCCGCGCGGTGGTGTCATCATGATGAAAGCCGAGCACGAAAAGGCAATCAACTCGGCGATCTTCCCTGGTATTCAGGGCGGTCCTTTGATGCATGTCATTGCCGCAAAAGCGGTTGCGTTCCGCGAAGCGGCAACGCCAGAGTTCAAGGCCTACGCCGCACAGGTTGTTAAAAATGCACAGGTGATGGCGCAGACATTGGTCAAGCGTGGCCTGCGCATTGTGTCCGGTCGTACCGAAAGCCATGTCATGCTGGTGGACCTGCGCTCCAAAGGGATCACTGGCAAAGAAGCTGAAGCCGTACTTGGTCAGGCGCACATCACCGTAAACAAGAACAGCATCCCGAATGACCCTGAAAAGCCTTTTGTCACAAGCGGTGTGCGTTTGGGTACCCCAGCCATGACGACACGTGGTTTTAACGAAGCAGAGGCCGAACTCACTGGCAATCTGATTGCGGATGTCTTGGATAAGCCACGCGACGAAGCAAACATCGCCTCGGTGCGTGAGCGTGTGAATGCGTTGACAGCATCCTTTCCGGTCTATCGTTAAGCGTTGGGCGACGCAGGCTGTCGCCCACGCAGTTATTTAATCAAGGCGATCCATGAAGTGTCCCTTTTGCGGGCATCCTGATACACAGGTGGTTGACTCTCGCGGGGCAGACGAGGGTGACTTTATTCGTCGTCGCAGGCGTTGCACTTCTTGTGATCGTCGGTTTACGACCTATGAGCGCGCCGAGCTGGCGATGCCAGCCATCGTCAAACGCAACGGTAGTCGCAATGAATACGAGGCAGCTAAATTACGTGCGAGCTTATCGTTGGCTTTGCGTAAGAGACCTGTTAGCACAGAAGAAGTTGATGCGGTCGTGATGCGGATTGAAGACAAGCTTCTTACCTCCGGTCAGCGAGAAATCACGACCGAATATTTAGGTGGTCTTGTCATGGCTGAATTAAAGAAACTCGACAAAGTCGCCTACGTCCGGTTTGCGTCTGTCTACAAAAGTTTTGAAGATATCGGCGAGTTTGTCGAAGCGATCCGCGAAATGCAGGGCCCACCGACGCAGCGCAAGGGCTAATCTCCGTGAACGCACATTCTTCGTCGCTACGCAATCTTGATCAAGACGTATTTTTTATGCGTCAGGCGTTAGTGTTGGCGCAAGGCGCCCTGTATGTGCCATCACCCAATCCGCGCGTGGGTTGTGTGCTCGTGCGTGACGCGAAAGTCATCGGTGCCGGTGCCACGCAGCGTGTGGGCAGCCATCACGCTGAGGTCATGGCGTTACATGACATGGTTGCTCGTGGTAATGATGCAAGTGGTGCGACGATGTACATCACACTCGAGCCGTGCAGCCATCATGGCCGCACGCCTCCTTGTGTCGATGCCATTGTTGCGGCACGACCCGCGCGCGTAGTGTTCGCACATTTTGATCCGAATCCAAGCGTAGCCGGTCGCGGCATGCGTCGTCTGCGCGATGCAGGGATTGTTGTGGATGTTGGCATTTGTGCCGACGATGCCTTGGCAATCAACCCAGGTTTTGTGTCGCGTATGACACGTGGCTTGCCTTATGTGTGGATGAAAATCGCCGCATCGCTGGATGGCAAAACTGGTTTGACGAACGGTGTGTCGCAATGGATTACGGGTCCTGAAGCGCGCGCAGATGGCCACCACTGGCGTGCGCGCAGCTGTGTCGTGTTGACGGGCATCGGCACCGTGAGGGCAGATAACCCACGCATGAATGTTCGTCACGTAGTGACGCCGCGTCAACCGCGTCGCGCTGTGATTGATCCCGGGTTTGAAATTAATGATGACGCCGCCGTCTTAGACGGGGAAGGTGTGATTGTGTTTACCGGAGATCAGAACGCCGAGAAAGCGGCGCGCTTTGCCGACCGCGGTATTGTTGTAGTGAATGTTCCCGAAGACACACCGGCGACGCCCGGGCAGGCACGTCGCCGTATCGACATGCGCGCGATGATGCGCTGGTTGGCTGAGCACGATACCAACGAAGTCCATGTTGAAGCCGGTTCAGGCTTGAACGGCGCGTTGTTGTCAGCCGATTGTGTCGATGAACTACTCGTCTACATGGCGCCCGTATTGCTTGGAGAAGGCTTGAGTATGGCGCAGTTGCCCGCGCTGACGAAACTCGACGGTGTGCAGCGGTTTGAATTTACGGATATCACACAACTTGGTGCGGATGTCCGGTTGCGTGCGCGTCTGGCGTCGCATTGGCAAGAATTAATGCAAAATATACACTTGACGCAACCCGGCGTAGATAAGGCGCTTTGAATGTTTACCGGAATTGTCGCGGCTGTTGGTCGCATCCAAAAAATTGAGCCGCTCGCTGGTGGCCACGCGTATGCGGGCGTCCATCTGACGATTCACGCAGGTGGTTTGGACTTGAACGATGTTGGTCTAGGTGATTCCATCGCGATCCAGGGTGCATGCATGACGGTTGTGTCCAAACACGCTGACGGTTTTGCCGTGGATGTATCGCGCGAAAGTTTGCGCTTGACCATGGGTTTGGATAAAGAGGGGGAAGTTAACCTCGAAAAATCCCTGCGGGTCGGCGATCAAATCGGTGGGCACATCGTCTCGGGCCACGTTGATGGGGTAGGCGAGGTCGTTAAGTTTGAACCCGTAGGTGAGTCGTGGGAGCTACTCGTTCAGGCCCCGAGAGAGTTGGCGGCTTTTCTGGCCTACAAGGGTTCAATTACAGTAAACGGCGTGAGCCTGACGGTGAATCGGGTGGAAGATGTTCCCCAAGGCTGCCAATTCAGTATCAACCTGATCCCCCACACGATCTCGGTGACGACACTGAAATACCTTGTTCCTGGGCAAAAAGTAAACCTTGAGGTCGACACGATTGCCCGGTACGTCCAGCGGATGCTGTCGCTCGATCGGTAATGTTAGAATAGCGGGCTGTCGTTTTTCTTTAGAAATGACACAGCGGACAGGTGGCCGAGCGGTTGAAGGCGCACGCCTGGAAAGCGTGTATACGTTCAAAGCGTATCGGGGGTTCGAATCCCCCTCTGTCCGCCAGTAAGTCAATTATTATCAGCCTCTTGGGGTGATTTTTATTCCTACATACCCAAAAGCATACCCAAGAATGTTCGCTTGATTCAAGTCAAGTGGAATTCGACACGACGGCTGGTTGCTTGCAGTATACGGACCGGTCGCACTTAGTCGCTGTTGATTGGGGCCAGTCCACTACCCCACCCCTTGTCGATTTCAGCACCTCAGGCGGGCCGTAAAACAGTTACTGAAATCTCGTGAAAATTTAAGTTTCGAGTCAGTCAGAGCAACTTTTTAAATCTGTTCACTGTGGCATCAATTGAGGTGCGATGGTAATCGTCCCTGCTCGCCCGCGCTGAATCAAGCCGTAGGTGTCGGGCTCCAGCCCACCGGATGCAGCATACCGGCGGCCTCCAACTGCTCCACCAGCCCGCCCGCCCGCATGCAACTCTGCATCAGTTCAGGCCACGGCGAGCCGCTCAGCTTCACGCCGGTGCGCAAGTTGGTGATGGTGGCAGCCGCGCAATCGACCTGCGCTTCGTCGCCCTCTTC
>CANFEI010000037.1 GCA_947445495.1 Alcaligenaceae bacterium | reverse complement strand
GCGATAACGTCTTGGCGTAACCAATCACTCCTGCCCATGTTGCAACAGAGAGCCCAAAGCTGGGCATCGGTTGTAACGCGGATAGCGCAGTGATGTTGATAATGCGTCCCCAGTTATTTTCTATCATGCCTGGAAGCGCGCCTCGAGATAACCGCACCACACTCATGAGGTTTTGCTCTACAGCGCGCGCCCATTTGACATCATCAAATGTATTCAGCAATCCAAGCGGCGGGGCGCCATCGTTGTTAACCAGTACGTCGATACGACTGAATTTTTCTAAAGATGTTTGAATGATCTTTAAGCAATCGTCAGCCTGTCGAATGTCGGCCTTAATGGTGTAGACGGTCGCACCCGTTTCTGAGCGTATTCTGTTCGCAGCATCTTCAAGTGGTTCTTCATGTCGGGCAACCATCGCGACAGATGCGCCTTCACTGGCTAAAAGATGTGCAATCGCGTAGCCAATACCTTTACTTGCCCCACCTACTAAGGCGGTACGATTTTTTAGTGATAATTGCATCAAGACGCTCCATTCAAACCAAACAGTCGCTCGGCATTTCCTGAGAATACGCGCGCAAGAGTTTGATCGTCGTAACCTAAGTCGCGCCAGTCTTGAATGAGTCTTTCGTATCGAAATAGCGGATAGTCTCCGCCAAACATAAACTTATTTTTTAGTCGAGACTTAATCTCTTTTTTTAGAGGATCTGTGAAGTACTTTGGTGACCAACCATGAAGCTCGCACCAGACATTGGGTTTGTGTAGCATGATCGAAAGCATATCGTCTTGCCACGGCCAGGCAGGACGGCCCGCGATAATGGTGAGGTCAGGCCAGTCCACAGCAACGTCATCGACATACCGTGGGTGGCACATATCTAGTCTGATGCCACTCCCTCCACGGAGCCCCGCTCCTGCCCCGGTATGTCCGACAAGAATAAGTGCCGGGCGTTTATAGGTAGTCAACACCTCTAAAAACGGTCTATATATTGGATCGTTAGCAGGGAAACCCACTCCCGATGCAGAGATGCAATAGCCTACGAAACCTTGACTTGTTTGAATGCAACGCTCGAGCTCTCGGGCACCCGCATCCCCGAGGCGTGGATCAATTTGAAGCCAATTACCAAAAATGGCGTCGGAATATTTGGCTTGGGTTGCGATCGCGTAATCATGCAAAGGCACAATCCCATCGAGCGGCATCCTTTTAGTAAAGCCAAAATCCAGAATCGCACGTACCTTATTTAGCCTGAAATAATCGGCCATTTCTTGCTCGGTATCGAATTGTGGTTTGGAGTTCCAAGTGTGTTGCTGTTGATCTAAGGCTTCTTGTGATCGCAACACATAGCCGCGCTCAGTTCCCCAGTGTGAATGCATGTCGATGATGTTCATTTGCTACTCGGCTTTGATATTTGCAGCTTTGATGATCTTGCCCCAACGATCCACTTCACTGACAAGAAATTGATCGGCTTCGGTCAGTGAGCCACCGGTAAGGACGACACCTTGGAGAAGCATGTCTGCGCGCATTTTGGGCTCACTGATTACTTTATTGATCGCGGTATTGAGTTTTTGCAGTTCTGCGAGAGGTGTCTTTTTGGGTGCAAAAATCATATACCAGGCACTCACTTCAAACGTGGGTAAGCCGGCCTCAATCATGGTCGGGACATCCGGTGCCATGGCTGATCTCACGGGCCCGGTCGTGGCAAGCGCTTTGAGCCTGTTCGCTTTCACGTTAGGAAGTGCCGTGGTGATTGTGTCGAACATCAAGCCTACGTGGCCGCCCAGAAGATCGTTTAGTGCGGGCGCGTTCCCTTTATATGGAATATGTGCAACGTCTGTTTTCGTCAAACTTTTAAATAGCTCGCCAGATAAGTGGGCTCCTGCACCGACACCGCCCGAGGCGTAAGTCAGTTTGCCCGGATTGTTGCGCGCGAAATCGATGAGGTCTTTGACAGAATTGGCGGGTGACGATGGGGGTACCACCAACATTAATGGGATGTACCCAATGTAAGCCACCGGCACAAGGTCGGCCTCGAGGTCGTACAGCAACTTCGTTACAAGAAATTTGCTTGTTGCGAGTGCGGAGTAGCCCATCAGCAATGTCCGGCCGTCTGGTTTCGAGCGAGCAACAAATTGGGTTCCAATGCCCGCACTCGCGCCCGGTTTATTCTCGACAATGAAATTGGCACCGATTGCGTCGGATAATTTTTGTGCGAAAGCGCGCGAGAGAAAATCAACGCCACCACCTGCGGGGACTGGAGCGACAATGGTGTAGTTGTCGGTGGAGCTGTTTTGCGCCAGTGAAGGATTGAGGGCTAGTCCAAGGACTGCGGTTGCGAGCAGCCTAGGGAAATATTTTGCAAAAATAGTCATGTGTTGATGGCAGTGCGTTGAGCTCTGTATTCAGACCTCAAATGACTGCGCGCTCCTTTGGTTTGTCTAAATGGTTCTGCACGGCGGGTGCAGACCGAACTCTGATTGATTCGTACCTTGATTTAAGGAGTTCGGACTGCTCGGGTCAACAAATAAGGTACGGAATGCGGAACTTTCTAGGGGTTTGCTTGTTGAAAGTCAGCAGGTCAGTCAATGCCTAGTTCAAATCACTCACCGCGCTCGTGAAAAGCCGTTACAAAAGTTGGGTTGCATTACATCAATCCCAATAATATCGGCAACTATTAACCTAAATTTCTCATAAACTATTGAAAATAAACAATTAAAATCAGTTAAAATATCGGCATTAAATGACTGTTTATGGTTGCTATGTCCTCATCTTTTAGTTCACCTTCTCAGATGGAGCCGTTGCTAATAGGCTCGGCGCGCCCGGATAGCGAAAAGCTTCTGGGTTTGGCGCACGAGCTCTCTGAGGCGTCAGCGGTGATAGAGAGCAGGCTTCACGCTCGTACGGCACAAAGCCTCTCTCAATTGGTTGTGGGTATGAACTGTTATTACTCGAATCTAATCGAGGGGCATCCTACGTTGCCTGCAGATATTGCGCGGGCGATGCAAAATCACGAAGCCAAAGTGCAAAGAAATCTAAAGTCTTTGAGCGCAGCGCACATCGAAGCTGACCAGTGGGCGCGCAGTCAGGATCTGCTTGCAGTGGGCATTTTGCCATTTGTATCTGCGCTGCACAGAATCTTTGCTGAGCATTTACCTGTGTCTGAGCTGACACTTGAAAACGGTAAGTTGATGAAACCCGGTCAGTTTCGTTTGGCACCCGATGAGGACGTGATTGTCGGTTTGCATCATGCCCCTCAAGCAACAGCGGTTAGTGCATTCTTAGAGCGCTTTTCTGAGGTATACACCCACAGTATTCATCAAGCATCCCAGGGCGGCACCCCTAGATTGCACGCTATTGCAACTTGCTTTATGGCGCACCATCGTTTTGCTTGGATCCACCCTTTCATGGATGGGAACGGTCGAGTCGCGCGTATTTTGCTTGATGCCACGCTCCGATCTTGTGGGGTCAATCGGACTAGCGTCTGGTCGATGTCTCGAGGCTTCGCAAAATCTCAAGCGGCTTATAAAAATGCGCTAGCTGGTGCAGACTTACCTCGTCAAGGCGACTATGACGGACGGGGTAACTTGTCAGAAAAAAAACTCGTTGACTGGTGTTTCTATTCCATGCATACCGCCAAAGATCAAGCGAGCTATATGGGCGAGCTCTTCGGGCTCGATACACTGCGCAAGCGCATTGATCAGTTTTTTCAAGTCGTCCGATTAGATCTCAAGCCGGAGTCCGCCAATCTATTGATACATGCCATAACGGTGGGCGAGTTTGATCGAATGGAAGCAGGGCGCTTGACCGGCATGCCAGAGAGAACCGCTCGGCAGGTGTTGGCGAGCTTAGTGAAAGAAAAATTCTTGGTCTCTGACTCTCCGAAGGGGCGGGTACGCGCAGGCTTTCCGCATGCGTCGCTTGAATATATTTTTCCGAGCTTGTACCCGTTAAATAGCTGAGTATCCCCGCACCTTACGAGAACTTCATTTTTTCGCTAGTCGAAAAACCGGTAAGAAATGCCCCGAACTCATCGGTGAAAACGTCAGCGTTAACGGGGCACCGATTTGCAAATCGTCCAGCGAGTAGTCGACAATATTCGTAAGCATTAAAGGCCCTTCGGCTAACTCGACATACGCAACGATGTATGGCTCTGAGGCCTTACTCAGTGTTGTTGCCGCGTAGAGCGTTGCTTTGCCGGCAGACTCTTTCCACTCGAGCTTGTTGCTGAAGCAAAAAGGGCAGAACAGTCGAGGATGCCAATGCGTTTTGCCGCAGTCGGCGCAATGCGGCAGCAGCATGCTCTCTTTTTTTGTGGCTTCCCAGAAAAATGCGAGATCGGGATTCGCTGCCAGTGCTTGCGTATGCAGGGTGATATGTTCGTTACTCATCTAGAGCCTCTCAAGAACGACAGTGGCGTGGGCATAACCTGTGCCGATGAAACCGCCCGGGCCAGACGCTAACGCAAGATCGCAGTTTTTGACTTGTACGGCAGGGTGGGCGGTACCCCTCAACTGACGCGTCGCCTCAATGAGCTTAGTGATGCCACCACGGTTGCTTGGATGATTATTGCAAAGCCCGCCGCCATCTGTATTGATGGCAAGGGGGCCGTTCCCAGAGATCAGTTTGCCATCTGCCACAAACTTTCCGCCTTCGCCTTTTTTACAAAATCCGAGATCTTCCAGTTGCATCAGCACCATGATCGTAAAGTTATCGTAGATGGATGCATACTTAAAATCTTTGGCGGTCACACCCGCCTCGGCAAAAGCGATTGGCCCACTGACGGAAGCGCCCGTTGTGGTCAAGGACGAGTAGCCGCCGTTTTGACCGTGTACGGTATGGCCAGATCCAATCACACGCACCAACGGATTCTTGAGTGATTTGGCAATTTCAGGGCTGACTAAAACGATCGCGCCACCACCATCACTAATGACACAGCAGTCCATTCTGCGCAGAGGCGACGCCACTAAAGGAGAACGCATGACATCGTCAACGGTTACTGGTTTGTTGAACATGGCATTCGGATTATGCTTGGCATGCTCGGAAGCGGCAACACGGATCCATGCCAGCTGCTCTAAGGTCGTGCCGTACTCGTGCATATGCCGAGACATCATCATGGCGTAGGCTGTCGATATAGTGGGGCGGTAACCCGCCTCCCAAAGTGCATCAGGGCGGTCTGGCTCGCAAGGTCTGGGTGCGGTACCCGTTTTCATCTGCTCGCTACGCGGTCGACCAGCGAGGATGATGAGTGCCACGTTACAGCGCCCGGACGAAATGGCATCTACCGCATGGGAAACATGAATTAATGGAGAGCAGCCACCTGCGTCAGTTGAGTCGATGTGACGAAGCTTCAGATTCATGTGATCAATGAACCAGTTTGCATTAGAGCCTGGGATATCTCGCCCACCAAAGAATCCATCAACATCCTTAGGGCTTAGGCCAGCATCTTTCAATGCCCCCAAGGCACACTCAGCATGCAATTGAACCAGCGACTTATCTGGAGCATGTCGCGTGGGATGCTCAAAAATTCCCGCTATATAGGCTTTATCGTTTCGCTTCACGCTTTCAACCACTCTATTAATAAATAAAAATTAATCAGCACTGGCGCCAGCGAGCTTCACAATAGCGCCCCAGCGATTGACTTCATCACTGTGAAACTTCTTTAACTCAGCGCGTGACATTTTTTGCCAATGTAGAACATCGTCAATCCCTAGCTGAGTCAGTCTTGCTACATACTCAGGATCTGAGGCAATTTCTTTTGATACCGTCCATAGTTTTTGAGCGATATCGTTAGGTGTTCCCGCGGGCACGGCAAGACCAAACCAAGCGCTGAGATCGAATTCTTTGTATCCCTGTTCAGATAGGCTGGGCACCGAAGGTAACGCAACCGTTCTCCTCATAGTGGTGACCGCGAGAGCGCGTAAGCGACCGTCGTCGATCATCGGTTTTCCATTGGCTGGTGGATAGAAAAGATAATCAATCCGACCGGCTATCAAGTCTGTAATGGCTGCAGGGCCCGAGGTGTAGGGGATGTGCGTCGTGCGTATCTTTGCCACCGCATTAAGGTATTCCGCTGACAAGTGGTTCAACTGACCACTACCGGTCGTACCAAACGAGAGTTTGTCTGGGTTCTTGCTTGCGAAATTGACGATATCGGCCACCGATTTCCATGGGGAGTCTGCTTTGACAAGCAGCGCAACAGGCGTCAGGCAGATGAGGGCGATTGGATCTAGATCGGCGATCGGGTTATAGGTGAGCCCTTTTTTGCGAAACAACTCTGGATTGATGGCAGAGGGACCGGTGTTGGTCACCAAAATGGTGTAGCCGTCCGCTGGTGATTTGGCCGCCGCAGAGTAGGCGATCGCGCCACTTGCGCCACCTTTGTTATCGATCACGACAGGCTGTCCAAGTTTTTTTGATAAGCGTATGCCGAACTCTCGACCGATAATGTCAGCGAAGGATCCTGCAGGTGCAGGAACGATCATCTTGATCGGTCGATCCGGGTAGGTCTGCGTCATGCCTATCGCAGGACTGATGCATAGCGTGAGTAGGGCCAAAAACTGTTTGAATGGTCGGGTAGTCATCATGCTCTCCACAGGGGTACTGGTTTAATTGATGCTGCGTGTCTTGTCGTTCCAATACACAGCGCGTAACGCTTTCTTATCTAGCTTTCCAAGAGAGGTCAGGGGCAGTGCATTGACGAAATCCACTGTCTTAGGTGCTTGGACTGCACCTTTTGCCGCTTTCACTCGCTGGGTAAGTTCTTGTGCAGAGACGTCGCAACCCGTTTTGAGTACGACGACTGCTTTAACCGCTTCACCCCAGTCTGCATCCGGTATTCCAATGACGGCCACCGATGCGACAGAGGGATGGGAAGCGATGACATCTTCGACTTCTTTCGGATACACGTTAAAGCCACCGCTGATGATCATATCTTTTGCACGGTCAACGATGAAGAAGTAACCGCGTTCATTCTGATAGGCCAGATCGCCTGAGTAGAGCCAGCCATGCCTCAGCGCGAGGGCAGTGAGCTCGGGCTCTTTAAAGTAGCCTTTCATGACGAGGTCGCCACGGATACAAATTTCGCCGACTGTGCCTCGGGGAACTTCGTGTCCATCGTTGTCTAATATTTTTACGGTGACCCCGGGGTATGGCTTACCTGCAGAGGCAAGCAAGGAATCATCCAAATGATCGACATCGGACAAACTCAGTACAGTGCTGGGAGCTTCAGTGAGCCCGTAGTGTTGGATGAGTATGGGACCCAGGAGCTCTCTTGCTTGTAGGAGCCGTGGCGGTGAAATAGGTGCCGCGCCATACATCAGCATGCGTAGGCCTGCTTTGGCCAACTGACTACTCTTGGGATGATCGAGCAGGCGATAGATCATGGTTGGAACTAAGTACAAGGCGTTGGCAGTTCCAGCTTCAATATCAGTAATGAGCCTGTCTGGGTCGAAGCCATCATGAAGCACGATCGTGCCGCCATGCCACAGCACGGGGACAATCATTGACCCAGCGGCATGCGATAAAGGCGTGGAGCACAGTAGGCGTAGATCGACCCAATTGTGACCCGCCATTCTAAAGAGAGCATTGGTTGCAAGCGAACAGGTCGTACCCATGACCCCTTTCGACTTGCCTGTTGTCCCGCCGGTATAAATCAAACGCACGATATCGTCTGGCTCGCTGAGGTCGGTCAAAATTGAGCTGATCGCGGGGTCAAAGCCATCCCATAGGCCGGTCGCATCTGGGCTGGTGTCATGATTAAAAATATCGAAAACTTGTGTGGAGCGCTCCTTCAGTTCGTGGGCGCGTTGTGATCGAGCTTCGTCCACGATCAGTATCTTGGCTTCACAGTTGTTCAAGAT
>CANFEI010000036.1 GCA_947445495.1 Alcaligenaceae bacterium | reverse complement strand
GTGCATCACCATACTGCCTTCTTGCACTTCGACTTTCTTGCCGTCGATGGTTAACTCAACCATAACTTTATCCAAACCTTAGAGATAGGGGGCCACCACACAGCGCTTATGCTCTATGTGATAGGCGAATTCGTCGCGATAATGCTTGAGAAATCCGCGCACCGGCATGGCGGCCGCATCACCCAAAGCGCAAATCGTGCGACCCATAATGTTTCCCGCAACCGAGTCGAGCAAATCGAGGTCTTCAGTACGACCCTGGCCATGCTCGATACGATTAACCATACGATAGAGCCAACCCGTGCCTTCTCGGCAAGGCGTGCACTGACCGCAGCTTTCTTCAAAATAAAAATACGACAGACGCAAGAGCGACTTCACCATACAGCGCGTGTCATTCATGACAATCACTGCACCGGAACCAAGCATCGAGCCGGCCTTGGAGATGGCGTCGTAATCCATCGTCGTGTCCATCATGATGTTGCCAGGAATCACAGGGGCGCTTGAGCCACCGGGGATCACAGCCTTGAGGGTCGAACCACCGCGCATACCACCAGCAAGTTCAAGTAGCGTTGCAAACGGCGTGCCCAAGGGGATTTCATAATTACCGGGACGCTCGACATCGCCCGTAATAGAAAACAATTTAGTGCCGCCGTTATTTGGCTTACCGACTTCCAAATAAGCAGGGCCACCGTTGCGAATAATCCAGGGCACGGCCGCAAAGGTTTCAGTGTTATTGATCGTAGTGGGTTTGCCATACAAACCAAAGCTTGCTGGGAAAGGCGGCTTAAAGCGTGGCTGGCCTTTCTTGCCCTCAAGGGATTCGAGCAAAGCGGTTTCTTCGCCGCAAATGTAAGCACCGAAACCGTGAAACGCATGCAACTGAAAATTGAATGGCGAGCCTAAGATGTTGTCACCCAGGAAGCCCGCTTGCCGCGCTTCGTCCAACGCCTCTTCAAAACGTTGATAGACCTCGAAGATCTCACCGTGAATATAGTTGTAGCCAACAGAGATGCCCATCGCGTAGGCGGCTATCGCCATGCCTTCGATCACAATATGTGGATTCAAACGAAGGATATCGCGATCTTTAAACGTGCCAGGCTCGCCTTCGTCGGAGTTACACACCAAATACTTCTGACCCGGGAAGGTGCGAGGCATGAAGCTCCACTTCAAACCGGTCGGGAACCCTGCGCCGCCACGACCACGCAAACCAGATGTTTTGACTTCAGCGATGACGTCTTCCTGGCTCATGCCGGTCGTCAGGATTTTGCGCAAGGCTTCATAGCCACCACGCTTGACGTAATCGGCTAGGCGCCAATTGTTACCATCCAGCCCGGCCATAATCTGCGCGCCCATGTGGCGGCCATGCAAGCCCATTGAGTCTGCGGGCGCACCAGGCGAGGCGATCAAGCCCTGGGCGTATTTCGAAAGAATGGCTGCGGTGCTCATACAGCACCTCCTATCGCGGCCGCGCTCAGATCGGCGATCATCGCATCGATCTTGTCTGTAGCCATGCGCACACACATATGCGTGTTGTTAACCAAGAGCACCGGGGAATCTCCGCAAGCACCCATGCACTCGCCTTCAACGAGAGAAAACGTGCCGCACGTTGTGGTCTCACGAAAGCCAATACCGAGTTTGTTTTTTAGGTAGTCCGCTGTCTTTTCACCATCGCGCAACGCACAAGGCAGGTTGGTACAGATGCTAATCTTGAACTGTCCAACGGGACGCACATCGAACATGTTGTAGAACGTGGCGTTCTCTTGCACGGCAATCGCGGGCTGACCCAAATAGTCAGCAACGTCCTGAATCACTTCAGGCGAGACCCAACCTTTTTCTTCCTGGGCGATTGCCAGGGACGCCATGATGGCCGACTGCTTTTGATCAGTCGGGTACTTGGCGATCTCGCGGTCGATTCTTTTGTAGGCTTGTTCAGAGAGCAGCATGTTTACATCCGGTAAAAACTTAGCGGCGACCTTTAACGGTCGATCTCGCCAAAAACAATATCCTGGGTACCGATAATCGTGACGGCATCGGCAATCATGTGGCCACGCGACATTTCATCGAGCGCCTGCAAATGCACAAACCCTGGTGCACGAATCTTTAAGCGATACGGCTTGTTGGCGCCATCAGACACCATGTAAATACCAAACTCACCCTTCGGGTGCTCAATGCTTGCGTAGGCCTCGCCTGCTGGCACATGGAAGCCTTCGGTAAAGAGTTTGAAATGGTGAATCAACTCTTCCATGTTGGACTTCATGCCGGTACGCTGTGGGGGTGACACCTTGTGGTTATCCGTCATCACAGGGCCAGGGTTGTCACGCAACCACTTCACACACTGCGCGATGATGCGATTGCTTTCACGCATTTCAGCCACGCGCACCAAATAACGGTCATACGAATCGCCGTTCACACCGACTGGCACGTCAAACTGCACCCGCTCGTAGACTTCGTAGGGCTGCATCTTGCGCAAATCCCAAGCGACGCCCGAACCGCGCAACATGGGCCCGGTGAACCCGAGCGCCTTGGCACGCTCCGGATCCACCACACCAATGCCGACCAAACGCTGCTTCCAGATTCGGTTATCGGTCAAGAGCGTCTCGTACTCATCCACACAGGCGGGGAAACGATTGGTAAAGTCTTCGATGAAGTCCAGCAAGGAGCCAGAGCGCGCATCGTTCATCGCCTTGAAGTCTTTTGCCGAGCGATATTCGCTTGACTTGCCATACTGCGCCATCGCATCAGGCAGGTCGCGATACACGCCACCCGGACGGTAATAGGCCGCGTGCATGCGCGCACCAGATACCGCCTCATAGCAATCCATTAGGTCTTCACGCTCACGGAAGGCGTACAAAAATACAGCCATTGCACCAACGTCTAGTGCGTGTGAACCCAAAGACATTAGGTGGTTCAATAGGCGTGTGATTTCATCAAACATCACGCGGATGTACTGCGCACGCAATGGCACCTGTACGCCCATCATTTTCTCGATGGTCATGACGTAGGCGTGCTCGTTACACATCATCGACACATAATCGAGACGATCCATGTAAGGCAAGGCTTGCAAGAATGTGCGGTGCTCGGCAAGTTTTTCCGTACCGCGATGCAGCAGACCGATATGTGGGTCCGCGCGTTGAATCACTTCACCATCAAGCTCAAGCACCAAGCGCAGCACGCCGTGCGCCGCCGGATGTTGTGGGCCAAAGTTCAGCGTGTAGTTTTTAATTTCAGCCATGACTATCGTCCCATCCCATAGCCATCTTCACGAATCACGCGCGGAATGACTTCACGCGGATCGATTGTGACGGGCTGATACACCACCCTGCCCTGTTCAGGGTCATAGCGCATCTCAACGTTGCCGTATACGGGGAAATCTTTGCGGAATGGATGACCAATGAAGCCGTAGTCCGTCAGGATGCGGCGTAAGTCAGGATGGCCCTCGAACACAATACCAAACAGGTCAAAGGCTTCACGCTCAAACCAGTTCACGGCGGGCCAGACATCCACCAGCGAATCCAACACAGGGAATTCGGTACTCTGCAAGAATGTGCGTACACGCAGGCGGCAGTTATGCGTAAGCGACAGCAAATGCACCACCACAGCGTACCGACTTGCAGGTACCACTGCGGTCGCAGGTGTTTCACCGACACGTCCTGCACCGTAGGTCAGGTAATCGAGGCCACACAAATCGATACAGGTCTCGAACCTTAAGGCCGGCTCGTCGCGCAAACGCAAGCATACGGACTGCCAATGATCAGGCGAGACCTCTAGGGTGATCTCATCGGTCGACAGCGTCAGCTTGGCCTGCTCACCAAGCAAGGTCATCAATTGTTGTTGCAGGTTTTCTAGCCTGGACATGTCTTAAGCCTGTGTAACGCAACGTGTGGGGCGTAAGACCAACACGTTGTTTAAATTAACGTGCGATCGTGTTGGTTTGGCGAATCTTGTTTTGCATCTGTAACAGGCCATAGACCAACGCTTCTGCAGTGGGTGGGCAGCCAGGTACATAAACGTCCACCGGCACAATACGGTCACAACCACGCACTACGGAATACGAATAGTGGTAGTAGCCGCCGCCGTTCGCACATGAACCCATCGAAACGACCCAGCGTGGCTCAGGCATCTGGTCGTAGACTTTGCGCAAGGCAGGTGCCATCTTGTTGCACAAGGTCCCTGCAACAATCATGAGGTCTGATTGCCGCGGGCTTGGGCGGAAAATGATCCCGAACTGATCCAAGTCATAGCGCGCAGCGCCCGCATGCATCATTTCTACCGCACAACACGCCAAACCAAAGGTCATTGGCCACATCGAACCGGTTTTTGCCCAGTTGATGAATTTGTCTGCGCTGGTCGTGATGAAACCTTCTTTCAGAATGCCATCGATTGCCATAGTTAAGCTCTGCGTTGCTGGGGTTTATTCCCAGTCAAGCGCACCTTTTTTCCACTCGTAGATGAAACCCACAGTCAAGATCGTTAAAAAGATCATTGCCGTGACAAAACCAACCATGCCCACTGCGCCATTTGCGATGGCCCAAGGGAATAAAAATGCGATTTCAAGATCAAACAAAATAAAGAGGATGGCAATCAAGTAATAACGCACGTCGAACTTCATGCGTGAATCACCAAAAGTTTCAAAGCCACACTCGTAAGGGGAGAGTTTTTGCGCATCAGGGCGATGCGGACCGATCAAGGAGCCGGCTGCGATCAACGCAAAACCGATGGCGCTACCCACGGCGATAAAAAGCAGGACAGGGAAATATTGTTGCAGATTCATCCAGAGTCTCGGCTGTGTTGCACAAACCTCAAGATTGTAGCACTGTCACTAGGGTTTTTACTCAGCCCTATCGCCCAACTGACCTAGGGAGATGACACTTCTACGACACAAAAGAAAGCGGGTCACTCCGAGGAGTGGCCCGCTTTGGTACTAAAACTACTACCGATCTAGCCGAAACTAAACCAGCGCTCTAAGCAATTGCTTAGAACTGGTGACGGATACCAACACCAACAATGGTGGCCTTAGCTGTGTCGACTGTTGCGTAGTTCTGTGTCTGACCAGCATAAGCGTACAAGTTAGTACGCTTAGTGAAGTCATAGGTGTAACCAAGGTTGTACGACATCTGTGACTTTGCATCCGCAATACTTGCCGTAGGGGTAAGCTTGGTCACTGACAACAAGACACGCGAAGTAGCGTTCACAGGAATCGTGGCGGCAACGATGTAGCTGTTGTAACCCTTACCAGCTGCAAAAATCAATCCGTCTGTACCCGAGTTTGAAGGGTTCGCACGTAGGACTGCACCAGTACCACCGCCGGACGAGCCAGTCCAGTAGCCGTCACGAGTCTGGCCGTATCCAACACCCAGTTTGATCACTTTCGCGTCGTACGTACCACCGAGGTTCCAGTTGTTGACTGACTGACCTGCATAGGATGTACCGTCGGCAGCATAAACTTTTTCGTAAGTCGCAGCCGCGCCGAGAGGACCGTTGGCATACTTCAAACCAGCAGTAATCGCACGTGTGTTTTCCGAGGACGCAAAACTTCCAGCAGTGGTTCCGCCGTTCGAGGTAAGACCTGTTGCGAACGAGTAACCCACACCAGCTTGGAAACCGTTCATGACAGGAGTGCGGTACATCAGCACGTTGTCCATACGAACCGTGTTACCCGATGTGAAAGCATGGCCCATGTTTAACTGACCGAAGCCAGCTGCAAATGGATCCACACCGCCGACCAGCCAGTCAGAAGTCAAGTTGGTCATACGGCCGAGGCGAACATCACCCCAAGCGTTGTTTTGCAAGCCGACCCATGAAGCGCGGTTAAATATACGTCCTGAGTCAGCGCTAGCACCGTTGCCGAGAGTAAAACCGTTTTCGATTTGGAACACTGCGTTGTTGCCGTTACCCAGGCTTTCAACACCCTTCATTCCGAAACGGTTGCCGGACTGAACACCGTAAGCACCACCAAAGGATGTGGCGGTTACACCACTGACCGGTGAGACAACTGACGAATAGCGCAAACCGCCATCCAAAACACCATACAAAGTTACTGATGATTGTGCCGAAGCGGCACCAGCAAAGCCGGCTAGCAGGGCGGCAGCGAGCAGAGTCTTTTTCATTTAAGAAATCTCCGTTGATTTGAGTGACAAGAGCAACAAACAGTATTGTCTGCCGCCCCCCTAACTCCGCTAAGGGAAGTTGACGCTATTGCATCAAAAATCCGGGCCTGTGGCTATAAAACCCGGTAGAAAAGAGCCTAGAGGACATCTTTTTGTTGGATCGTTGCAACATTTTGTGGTTTAAAAACCCAAAACATAGGGTTAACCCGTAATTTATCTTACAAAATCTACTGCTTTGCTTTGGCGCCGGAAATGGTCTATTCAGTCAACACATTTTTAAGTACGATCGGCTACAGATGCTCCCATTCTACTTAGTGCCCCAAGGAAAGGAACCCAACATGCGACGTCAGCGCTCAGCCACGACCTTACAGAACAAGACCATCGCGCTCATGACCAGCGCGGCGCTAGCGTTGGTGACGCTGGCTGGGACGGACGTTTCGGCACAAGAGACCTTCCCGAACAAGCCGATCAACATTACCGTAACCTTCCCACCCGGTGGTGGTACCGACATTTTGGCGCGTTTGATTGGTAATTATCTGAACGAGACCATGGGCCACTCTGCGATCGTCGAGAACAAGCCCGGCGCGAGCGGTAACGTCGGCGCTAAATATCTGGCTGACCGCACCCCGGATGGCTACTCGTTATTGATGGTGAACAGCTCGTTTGCCATTAACCCTGCCGTGTTCTCTAAGCTCCCCTTCGATCCGAAAAAGGATTTTGTGCCGATTGTGAACATGGCCTGGATTCCGTCTGTGTTGGTGGTACCTGCCAATTCACCTTACAAGACTCTGACCGAACTGCTCACTGCGGCCAAGCCAGCCAAGAACGATATCTCTTATGGCTCTTGCGGCAACGGCACGCCACAACACTTGGCAGGCGCTTCGCTTAATATTTTCGCCAAGACGCACATCACGCACATTCCTTACGGTGGTTGCGGTCCCGCACTGAAGGATGTCTTGGGTGGGCAAATCCCCTTGGCCATCATCACGGCATCCAGCGCGATGACACAAATTCAGGCAGGTAAGTTGCGCGCCTTGGCTGTGACCTCACCGAACCGCTCCGCACTCTTGCCAGACGTACCCTCAGTGGCCGAGCAGGGCTACCCGGGCTATGAACTCAACCAATGGCACGGCTTGCTGGCCCCAGCCAACACACCCCCAGCCGTTCAGCAAAAGCTGTTCGATGGGATCAACAAAGCCCTGCAACTGCCTGCGGTGAAAGAAAAGCTGATCAGCCTGGGTTACACCCCTGCTTACGATGGGCCGGCCGCGTTTAAGAAAACCGTCGATGGCGATATCGACAAATTCGTCAAACTCGCCAAGGACATCGGCCTGAAAGTCGACTAACTAGTCCAACAAACGTTCGCACGCGCGCTTCAATCGCGCGCAGCCTTCGTCGAGCACTGCCAACGACGTTGCGAACGAGAACCGAAAGAACGGGGCGCACCCATAAGCCGCTCCGTGCACGCCAGCGAGCTTTTCTGTATCTAATAGATAGAGCACAAAGTCCTCGTCAGTCTTGATCACACGGCCGTCTGGTGCTTTTTTGCCGAGAAGAGCCGCGCACGAGGGGAACACATAAAACGCGCCTTCTGGCGAGTGGCACGTGACACCCGGAATGGCATTCAGTTGCGCCACGACTGCATCACGGCGGTCCTGGAATATTTTTGTACGCTCGGCAATAAAGCCTTGGGGGCCCGTTAAGGCCTCAAGCGCTGCAGCTTGACCAATCGATGACGGGTTCGACGTGCTTTGGGACTGCAACTTGGTAATCGCCTTGATTAATTCAGCAGGTGCTCCGCAATACCCAATACGCCAACCCGTCATCGCGTAGGCTTTCGATACGCCATTCACCGTCAGCGTTCTTTCTTTAAGCTCCGGCGCCACTTGCGCCATCGTGCAAAACTCACGGCCATCAAACAACACGTGCTCATAGATGTCGTCGGACAGCACCCAGACGTGGGGATGGCGAATCAACACATCAGCAAGTGCTCGCAACT
>CANFEI010000035.1 GCA_947445495.1 Alcaligenaceae bacterium | reverse complement strand
CATCTTGGCCGGTCAGCACGCTGACTTTTTGGCGCAAGCATTGCGTTCGTATCAGCGTGGCGCCTCAGGTGCCCCGGCCTCGGCAAACGTTCGCAAGAATGCCATTATGGGCGCTTTTGCAAAGCAATTATCCAAGCAAGACATTGAGAACGTGTCAGCTTGGTTGGCGGGGCAACCTGGCCCGCTCGCTGTTCGTCGTTAAGTGTGCTGTGGTCGGTCGCTAGTCGCGACTGACACGCTGACGAATCAGTTCGATATAGGCATCGCTGTCCAAGGCTTTGCCTAGCCTCTGAGACTCCCATACTACCGTGCCGAGGCATTCCATGATTTCATGGGCTGCCTCGTGCTGATTTGTCCGCGAGGCAAGCTTGTCAAACGCATCGCGAATTCCGCGTGGGTGATCAATCGACAATTGTTCTGCGATAGCCAAGTGCATCGAGAGGTGTAGAAAAGGGTTGGTTTTCCCTTCTTCCACGTTGAACTCCCGCGTCATCGAATCTGGCTGGTTCAGTACGTCGTGGTATTCGGGATGCTGTTCAATCCAGTCCAGCGCAATGGCCTCAAGTGGGCTGAGAATCTGCTGAGTCTTGTGCTTATGCCATGTGTCGATGAAAAACTGACGGACTTGATCGCGTGAAGGGTTGAACATAGTTGCTACCTGATAAAACGGGGACAGTTGAGTGCTAGTCTAGCAATTCACCCCTTGGCTGGCCTGCAGAATGGAAGCGATGAACCCTTTTGAGGCATGAGTGTCGCAAATTCGCTAAAAACCCCCTCATTTGGTGCAAAACTAGGGCATACCCTGATGCAAGAGCGTCCGCTGTCGTGCAGAATTCATCGCATGCAGGTGAGGGGACATTGCTCTGCTTAGGCAGGCATGCAGTATCAAAATATAAGAAAAGCACAGCGGCTGGCACATTTGTGTCGGCCGTTGTCGCTTGCGGGGCTGGCTCAAGTATCCTCTGATAATCATGACACCCAATGCAATACCCAAAGCGTGCGATCGAGCGGCCAGCTACTGGCGCCGTAACTTGATATTCATCTTGTGTTTGCTATTTGTTTGGTTGCTCGTGAGCTTCGTGCCAGCCTATTTTGCGCGTGAGCTCAGCGGCCTCTACTTGTTTGACTGGCCATTTCCTTTTTGGATGGCAGCGTTCGGTGCCCAGTTCTGCTTTTTGTTAATTATCGGTCTGTATGCGTGGGGCATGGATCGGATGGATCGACGCGAACGCCGCGACCGTGATCAGGAGAACTAATGGGCCTGAGCACTCAACGGCCTCGTACGCAAGCTGCGCAGCTTTTTCGTGGATATACCGCCTACACCTTGGGTTTTATCGCGCTGGTGGCACTGCTCGCAGCTCTTGAAGTATTGGGTCTGGCGCGGCAGTGGATTGGCTATGCATTCTTGCTCTCTACGGTGGCTCTCTATGCCGGGATCGGCATTATGTGCCGGACTTCAGATCCGGTTGAGTATTACGTTGCCGGCCGACGCGTACCGGCTCTCTACAACGGAATGGCTACGGCTGCTGACTGGATGTCCGTGGCGTCCTTCATTGGCATCGCTGGAACACTTTATTTGACTGGGTATAACGGCTTAGCCTATATCTTGGGCTGGACCGGGGGCTACGTGCTCGTCGCACTTTTTCTGGCGCCCTACTTGCGCAAGTTTGGTGGGTACACCATCCCCGATTTTTTGGGCGCACGCTACGAGGGTAACCTCACGCGCTTAATCGGCGTACTTTGCGCCGTGCTGTGTTCGTTTATCTATTTGGTCGCGCAGATTTATGGCGTGGGCATCATCACGACGCGCATGACTGGAATTTCTTTTGCGCTCGGCATCTTTATCGGTTTGGGTGGAGTCCTAGTGTGCTCATTTTTGGGAGGCATGCGGGCAGTCACTTGGACACAGGTCGGTCAGTACATCATTTTGGTGATTGCCTACCTCGTCCCCGTCGTTTGGTTAGCGGTCAAGCAAACGGGCGAGCCTATTCCGCAAGTTGCTGCCAGCGCAGTCTTGCAGCAAGTCACCGAGCGTGAACGTGAACTCACGCACGATGAGGCAGAGCGACAAGTGCGTGCGTTGTGGCAAAAGCGCGCCGAGGGGATGCAGACCCGTGTGGACAGCCTGCCTCTCTCTTTTGAGGAAGAAAAGCAGCAGCTGCATTGGCGTCTGCTGCGCGCCCGGGCGAACGACGCTCCGATGGCTGAAATACGCGCACTGGAGCGCGAGCGTGCGAACTATCCACAGTCGATTGAGGCGGCGCGTACGGCATGGACGAAAGCCCGTGATGACTTCAGCTCTCGCGCATCGCCCCCTGTGCCCCATGCGGATCCGTTTGCAGGGAAAAATCGCGATAGTCCTGAGGCGGCGCGTAATAACTTTTTGGCGATTGTGTTGTGTTTAATGCTGGGTACGGCCGGGCTGCCGCATATTTTGATGCGTTCGCTCACAACACCCTCTGTCAGCGAGGCGCGAAAGTCGGTGTTTTGGTCGTTGTTTTTTATCCTGTTGTTATACATGACAGCCCCAGCCTTGGCGATTTTGATCAAGTTCGAGATCTATTCTGATCTGGTGGGTATACCCTTTGCGGAACTGCCGGCCTGGGTGAACGCGTGGTCTGCGGTGGACCGCTCGTTGATCAGCATCGTCGATCTCAACCGAGATGGCATCGTGCAGTTAGCGGAGGTGCAACTCGGTGCAGACGTCGTGGTGCTCGCTGCGCCAGAAATTGGCGGGTTGCCCTACGTGATTTCAGGGCTGGTGGCGGCGGGCGCCTTGGCGGCGGCATTGTCGACTGCGGACGGATTGTTATTGACCTTATCGAATGCTTTATCCCACGACACCTTGTTTAGAGTGGTATCTCCTCGAATGGGAGCGGGGCGTCAAGTCATTCTATCCAAGATGCTCTTACTTGTTGTGGCCTTCGCAGCAGCTTGGGCGGCGACGCGCACGCCCGCCGATATTTTATTTTTGGTCGGCGCTGCATTCTCGTTTGCAGCGGCTTGCTTCTTCCCTGTGTTGGTCATGGGTGTGTTTTGGAAACGAGCCAATAAGTACGGCGCCGCTGCTGGAATGTTGTCTGGACTGGTTGTCACCATCTATTACATGGTGCAGGCGCAACCCTGGCTGCGAGAGCTCGTGCTGGGCATACCGTCCGGCGTTCCCGTACAGTTGTGGTGGCATATTCAACCCATCGCTGCAGGTGTTTTTGGTGCGCCCGTGGCGTTCGTGGTGATTGTGTTGGTGTCGTGGGCGACGCCGGCGCCCCTCGCAGTCACCCAGCAGATGGTCGACTACTTAAGACAGCCGGATTAAGACCAAGAGTGCCCCGTGGCCGCCGTGTGCGATCGGTGCGCTAGCAAAGGCGCTCACGGCGGGTAATTGCGTCAACCATTGCGCGACACGGCTTTTAAGGACTGGTTGGCCGTTCTGTGAGCCATAGCCTTTGCCGTGCACGATGCGTACGCAACGCGCGCCACGGCTTTGGCTTTGCGCCACAAAGGTGGCAAGGGCACCCCGCGCTTGATCGCTGTTGAGCCCGTGTAAATCCAAATAAGCGCTGATTGGCCAAAAGGCTCGACGCAGTTGACGTTGAACATCCGGCCCGATACCGGGTGCAGCCCAGTGCAACTCCGTATCCTCGTCTGTCGGGGCGGAGAAACCATCCGAGAGTGCCGATTTGGGCTCAGGCGCCTGACCGGCCGCGCGCGCCCGACGTTGTGCAAGCTGGTCGCTCGTACTTTGTCCTGAGACTGCGCGATGCATCGTGCGTTCATCCGCATTGAGTGGTGTCACCGCTTGCGTCATGCGGGCAAAGAGTTGGTGATCGGCAGCGCTGGCGATACGCGCAGCCTGCGTCTGTTTTTGTTGTGTCTTTGCGCGCGCCTCGTCCGCCTCGCGCGCGGCTTGAGCGGCCGCATGCAGGCGTTTGAGGTCGGCCAGGCCCGCCTTATTGCTGCGCATTCTCCAGCCACCGTTGCGCGTCCAGAGCGGCCATACAGCCGGTTCCTGCACTGGTAATGGCTTGGCGGTAGACGTGATCTTGCACGTCGCCGGCCGCGAACACGCCGGGCACAGAAGTCATGGTGGCTAATCCCGATAAACCGCTGCGGGTCACGATGTAGCCATTGGTCATGTCTAACTTGCCCTCAAAAATACCTGTGTTTGGGTGGTGTCCGATCGCAATAAAGACACCGGTAAGGGTCAGATCTAGCGAAGGTTCGCCCTTGGTGGAGCGCAGACGTAAGCCCGTCACCCCACTTTGATCACCCAGCACTTCGTCGACTTCGCGAAAGGCGGCAATCTTCATGTTGCCGTTAGCCACCTTTTCCATCATTTTGTCGATCATGATGGGTTCGGCACGAAACTTGTCGCGTCGATGCACAACGGTGACCGAACGGCAGATGTTGGCGAGGTAAAGCGCCTCTTCGACTGCGGTGTTGCCACCGCCTACCACCGCAACATCCTGATTTTTGTAGAAAAAACCGTCACACGTCGCGCAACCCGATACGCCGCGTCCCATAAAAGCTTCCTCGGAGGGGAGCCCCAGATACTTGGCTGACGCGCCAGTCGAGATAATGAGTGCGTCGCAGGTGTATTGTGCGCCACCATCACCGGTCAGACGAAATGGTCGACTGGAAAAGTCGACACTGGCAATCTGGTCGAATACCATCTCGGTATTAAAGCGCTCTGCGTGTGCAGCGAAGCGCTGCATGAGCTCTGGGCCTTGCACGCCGTTTGCGTCTGCGGGCCAGTTATCGACCTCTGTGGTGGTCATGAGTTGACCGCCTTGGGCTATTCCGGTGATCATCACGGGACTCAGGTTGGCGCGGGCAGCGTAGACTGCGGCGGTATAGCCGGCCGGGCCTGAGCCCAAAATGAGAACTTTGGCGTGTTTTGGCGTTGACATTGGATTTACCCTCTAGATTGAACTGCAAATTATAATGTTCTCTATGCCTAGACTTTCTCCCGCCACGACGCGCCCTTCGCGCACGACCCGAAACACCCGAAATGGGCCCTCAGCGCTGCAAATGCGACTGCTATCCATCGCTCGAGAAGCGCGCTGGATCGTGTTTGCAGCCTTGGCCGCTTGGCTGACCCTTGTGCTCGCCACCTGGAACGCCGCAGACCCTGCCTGGTCTCACTCGGTGGGTCGAGATGCTGAGCAGTTGCACAACCGCGGGGGCGTGATCGGGGCCTATTTTGCGGATGTCTTGCTCTACCTGTTCGGATTCTCTGCCTGGTGGTGGGTCATTTTGTTGGTTCACCGTGTGCGGGCGGGGTATTTACGCCTTGCCGCGCAGTTGCGTACTCGTGGCGAGCCCGAAACTCTGGCTCGTGTACGTTGGGAGCAGGGGATTGGTTTCTTCGTTGCGTTACTGGGATCGGTCGGTCTTGAGGCTTACCGACTGAGCTCATTGGGTCTGGAGCTACCGGGGCGCATGGATTACAACAGTGGCGCCGGTGGCGTGATTGGTCATGTGTGGTCGGGCTTTCTGGCTCAGGCGGTTGGTTTTGCTGGTAGCACGATCATACTGATCGCCATGATCGTGATTGGGTCAAGTTTATTTTTCGGGTTCTCTTGGGCAACGGTGGCTGAGAAAATCGGCGCCGCGCTCGAGTGGGTCATGCTCAAGTTCAGCAATATCCGTAATGCCCGTCAAGATCGCCGCGCAGGTCAAGTGGCGCAGGCAGTGCGGCACGAGCAAGTCGAAGCTAAGTACGAAAAAACGGTGCATGACCAGCCAATACGGATTGAGCCGGCAATCGTCACCGTACAAAAATCTGAGCGCTTGCAAAAAGAAAAGCAGCAATCCCTGTTTATTGAGCCGGTGGCTGCTGGTGACTTACCTGCGTTGAGCTTATTAGACCAGCCTGAGCCGAGCTTTGAGACAGTTTCTGCCGAGACGATTGAATTTACGTCGCGCTTGATTGAAAAGAAACTCGCGGACTTTGGGGTAGAGGTGCAGGTTGTTGCGGCGCAAGCGGGGCCCGTCATCACACGCTATGAAATCGAGCCTGCCGTAGGGGTGAAGGGTAGTCAGATTGTCAATTTAGCGAAAGACCTCGCGCGTGCACTAAGTTTGGTCAGCATCCGTGTGGTTGAAACCATTCCGGGCAAAAACTTAATGGGCTTTGAATTGCCCAATCCAAGACGGCAGATGGTCAAGCTCTCTGAGATTCTTGGATCGCAGGTCTATCACTCCAGCAATTCAGTGGTCACGATGGCGCTAGGCAAGGATATCGCCGGTCATGCGGTGGTCGCGGATCTGGCGAAGATGCCGCACTTGCTGGTGGCCGGTACAACCGGATCCGGCAAGTCGGTCGGTATCAATGCGATGATTCTCTCGCTGTTGTACAAAGCTGACGCCACCCAGACGCGTTTGATTCTGATCGATCCAAAGATGCTCGAAATGAGTGTCTACGAGGGAATCCCGCATCTGCTTGCTCCGGTAGTGACAGATATGCGCCAAGCCGCAAACGCACTGAACTGGTGTGTGGGCGAGATGGAAAAACGCTACCGCCTTATGAGTAAATTAGGGGTGCGTAACTTAACGGGCTACAACAACAAGATACGCGACGCCATCAAGCGTGAAGAGCCCATCCCGAATCCGTTCTCGCTTACTCCTGATGCACCTGAGCCTCTCAAAGAGTTGCCCACGATTGTGGTGGTGATCGATGAGTTGGCTGACTTGATGATGGTGGTGGGTAAAAAGATTGAAGAGTTGATTGCGCGTCTGGCGCAGAAGGCGCGCGCAGCGGGCATTCATTTAATTTTGGCGACGCAGCGACCGAGTGTGGATGTGATTACTGGATTGATCAAAGCAAACATTCCGACACGTATCGCTTTCCAGGTGTCTTCCAAAATTGATTCCCGTACGATTCTTGATCAAATGGGTGCAGAGGCCTTACTGGGTCAGGGCGACATGCTTTATATGCCGCCTGGCACGGGACTGCCTGTGCGTGTGCATGGCGCATTTGTTTCCGACGAGGAAGTGCACCGCGTCGTTGAGTCATTGAAGGCGCAGGGCGAGCCGGATTACATCGATGGTTTGTTAGAGGGTGGAGTAGAGGGCGAAACGGGTGATGGGGTCAGCAGTGTCACGGGTTTTGCAAACGCTGAAGCCGACCCGATGTACGACCAGGCCGTTGAGATCGTCTTGAAAAATCGTCGTGCGTCGATTTCGCTCGTGCAGAGACATCTGCGTATTGGCTACAACCGTGCGGCGCGCCTGCTTGAGCAGATGGAGAGCTCGGGCTTGGTGTCAGCGATGCAGTCAAATGGCAACCGCGAAATTCTTGCCCCCAACACGGCGCATGAAGAATGATGATGTTCTATCGCGCACGGCGGTTGGTGCAATCGTTGTGTGCGATGTTCTTTGCGTGTTTATTCGGTTTGTCGTCCGCGACGCTCCATGCGCAGCCTGCTCCCGATCAGTTGCGTAGTTTTGTGCAAGCGGTTCCGTCGGCAACCGGTAACTTCTCGCAATTTACTGTGGGCCCACAAGGGCAAACAAAACCCGCACAAACAGGGCGGTTTTCTTTCAAGCGACCCGGGCAGTTTAATTGGGAAGTTCTCAAACCCTACGCGCAACAAATCCTGTCTGACGGACAACAGATTTATCAGTTTGATCCTGATTTAAATCAAGTGAGTGTGCGCAAAGTAGATCAGGCTATTGGTGCTTCACCCGCAGCGATTTTGTTTGGATCCGGTGCGCTAGACCAGACGTTTACGATGTCGGTCTTGCCAGAAAAAGATGGCTTGGCCTGGATGCGTGCTGTGCCCCGCGCGGGCGATGCGGGATTTGTGCACGTTGAGATTGGTTTTCAGGATGGACTCCCAGCACACATTATTTTGCTAGATGCGTTTGGGCAGACTACGCACGTCAAACTCTCTGCCTTAGTGCGCAATCCAAGTCTGGCGTCCGATGCGTTCAAGTTTGTGCCGCCCCGAGGCGCTGACGTTGTACGTATGCAATGACCGATTTATTTAAGTCCAAGCCCATTCCTCCACTGGCTGAGGCCTTGCGCCCCACAAGCTTAGAGCAGGTGGTTGGTCAAAGCCATTTGTTAGGCCCCGGAAAGCCCTTGCGTGTCTCGTTCGAGTCTGGTCGTCCGCACTCTATGATTTTGTGGGGTCCGCCTGGCGTGGGCAAGACGACGCTCGCTCGCCTAACTGCGCAGGCCTTTGATTGCGCGTTCATTGCAATTTCGGCTGTGTTCGCGGGAGTCAAAGATATTCGTGCGGCGATGGATGAAGCGCAAATGACGCTTGAGCAGTACCAACGGCGCACGCTTTTGTTTGTGGATGAAATTCATCGCTTCAACAAAGCGCAGCAAGATGCCTTATTGCCCTTCGTGGAGTCTGGTCTTGTGACCTTCATCGGCGCGACCACCGAGAACCCTTC
This sequence comes from Alcaligenaceae bacterium, assembly GCA_947445495.1. The sequence continues at coordinate 81 of CANFEI010000035.1, read as the reverse complement.
CTTTGAAGTCAATGCAGCGTTATTGTCCCGCGCGCAGGTGTACGTGCTGCAGTCACTCAACGAAGATGAGTTGCGTGAACT
>CANFEI010000034.1 GCA_947445495.1 Alcaligenaceae bacterium | reverse complement strand
CAGTAAGGTTTTAAGTTTATTTTTTAGCTTTAGCATATGCGGTCTACTTCGAATTTTCCTGTCGATGTCTTTGCGACGGTTGTGATCTTAAACGCCAATCATCACACATTATTCTACCGTCACACTCTTTGCCAGATTACGTGGCTTATCGACGTCTGTGCCGCGGGCACATGCTGTGTGATAGGCCAGCAGCTGCAGCGGGATCGTGTGCAGAATAGGGGACAGCAAACCGTAGTTCTCTGGCATACGGATCACGTGCACACCTTCGCTGCTCGCGAGCTTCGTATCTGCGTCTGCAAACACATATAACTCACCGCCGCGCGCGCGTACTTCCTGCATGTTTGATTTCAGCTTCTCAAGCAAGGCGTCGTTGGGGGCAATGGTCACCACCGGCATCAGCTCGGTCACCAACGCTAGGGGCCCGTGCTTAAGTTCACCGGCTGGGTAGGCCTCGGCATGGATATAGCTAATTTCTTTTAACTTTAACGCACCCTCAAGTGCGATGGGATAGTGCATCCCACGACCTAAGAATAGGGCGTTCTCTTTCGTCGCAAAACGATCAGCCCATGCCATGATTTGTGGCTCAAGTGCGAGCACGGCGCTAACCGCAGCGGGCAGGTGGCGCAGCGCTTTGACATGAGCCGCCTCTTGGTCTTGGGAGAGCCGGCCATGCGCGTGCGCCAAGGCCAAGGTCAACATAAACAGTGCCGTCAATTGTGTTGTAAAGGCTTTGGTCGACGCCACGCCAATCTCAACGCCCGCCCGAGTGATGTAAGCCAACTTGCACTCACGCACCATCGCGCTAGTCGATACATTACAAATGGTGAGGGTCTGTTCCATCCCTAAACCTCGCGCATGCTTGAGTGCGGCAAGCGTATCGGCCGTTTCGCCGGACTGCGAGATCGTCACGACCAATGTTTTAGGATGCGACACACTTTCACGATAGCGGTACTCACTTGCGATTTCGACCGCCACAGGGATCTTCGCCACCGCCTCAATCCAATACTTCGCCGTTAAGCCCGCGTAGTAGCTGGTGCCGCAAGCAAGAATGAGCACACGATCAATTTCTTGAAAGATCTTTCGCGCAGCAGCACCAAACAACTCGGGGGTGACGGACTCGACGTCCTCCAGCGTATCCCCGACCGCGCGCGGCTGCTCAAAAATTTCCTTTTGCATGTAATGACGATATGGGCCAAGCTCCGCCGCACCCGTATGGACATGCACCGTATTAATTTTCCGATCGACTCGTTTGCCCGCCTGATCCATGATCCAGACGTTTCCTAACTGCAGATCTGCGACATCACCATCTTCAAGATAAATAATTTGATCCGTTGTGCCTGCAAGCGCCAACGCATCGGACGCCAAAAAGTTTTCCTCCTTCCCGCGACCGATCACGAGAGGTGACCCTTGGCGAGCCGCAACAATGCGATGCGGCTCGTCGCGACAAAATACGGCGATTGCATACGCGCCATGCAAGCGACGTACGGTCTGCTGTACGGCCTCAAGCAAGTCGCCGTTATACACATGGCGGATCAAATGCGCGATCACCTCGGTGTCTGTCTGGCTCTCAAAGGTAAAACCGGCCGCCTGCAGCTCCGTGCGCAGTGCCTCGTGATTTTCAATAATGCCGTTATGCACCAAAGCAACGCTCGGTTCTTCGGTCCCAAGAGCAGAAAAATGCGGGTGGGCGTTACGCGTGACCGGTGCGCCGTGCGTCGCCCAGCGGGTGTGGGCGATACCGGTGAAGCCAGCAATATGGTTGCGCGCGATGTCCGCTGCCAGTTCAGCAACCCGGTCGGTGCTGCGCGCACGGCGCAACCCACCGTTATCGTAGACTGCCACCCCACACGAGTCATAACCGCGATACTCGAGCCGCTTAAGGCCTTCGACCAAGATTGGGGTGATATCACGCGAAGCGACCGCAGCAACGATTCCGCACATAAAGCGTCTCCTAAGGATCATGCTATTGTGCCAATATTTGTCGACTATTTATTTCATAAATGTTACTTTTATGAAATAAATAGTCTCATATTAATATTCATGAAATATAATTTCATTTACTCGATCCGATTTGTGATCCCACGCCATTTAGTCACCCACTCATGACGCTCTCCGCCCTAGACGATCTCGATCGACGCATTCTGGATCAACTCCAACAGGATGCCTCGCTCACGAACCACGCCTTAGCTGAACGTGTGCACGCCTCGCCCCCAACCTGTCTGCGCCGCGTCAAACGGCTCAAGGCACTCGGCGTAATCGCCAAGCAGGTCGCTATTCTGAATCCCGAGAAGCTTGGTAGCGCGCTCACAGCCATTGTTGAAGTCACGCTCGACGCACAATCGTCCGAACAACTCCCTTTATTTGAAGCCGCGATGCAAAATGAACGTGCGGTGCAGCAATGCTATCGGGTGTCGACCGGACCCGACTTTGTATTGATTGTTCAAGTCAAAGATATGCCGGCCTATCACGCGTTGGTGCACCGCTCACTCACCGCCCAAGCTAATGTCCGTAACGTCCGCACCTTTTTCTCTGTACATCGCAGTAAGTTTGAAACGCTCACCGTATTAACCTAACCACTGCCCACGCAGGTTAAGCTCTTGATATGAATAAACCACTTCGACTCGCCATTCTTGACGACTACCAAGATCTGGCCCACCGTATTGTTGACTGGAGCCAGATCCCAGGCCTATCTGTTGTTGCCTTCAAAGATCACGTCTACACCGAAGACGACCTCGTTGCCCGACTACAAGGTTTTGATGGTGTGATGCGTATCCGTGAACGCACGGAATTTCCACGCTCTGTCTTGACCCGCCTACCGCAACTCAAGTTCATGCTGGCAACCGGTATGCGTAATGCCCGTTCGCTAGACCTACAGGCTACCGATGAACTTGGCATCACGGTCTGCACAACAGAGGCCATGCACCAAAGCACAGTTGAGGTCACTTGGGCTCTCATCCTGGGATTGTTTCGCGCGATTCCGCAAGAAACTGCCTCTGTGCGTGCTGGGGGCTGGCAAACGACTGTCGGTGATGGCGTAGCCGGCAAGACCTTAGGCATCATCGGCTTAGGCAACATGGGGATCCCTGTCGCGAAGATCGGACGCATCCTCGGCATGCGCGTGATTGCCTGGAGCCAGAATTTGACGCAAGAGCGCGCTACGCCTCATGATGTGCTCTGTGTGACCAAGGACGAACTGATCGAAACTTCCGATGTGATTACGATTCACCATCCGCTCACCGACGCAAGTCTCGGTCTCTTAGGCAAGAATGAGCTCGCACGCATGAAAGCCAGCGCCTATCTGGTGAACACTTCTCGTGCACAGATCGTAGATGAAGAGGCCTTGATCCATGCACTGACCGCAAGAAAAATCGGCGGCGCAGCGTTGGATGTCTTTACGTGCGAGCCCCTTCCACAAAACCATCCATTTAGAAACTTGCCTAACGTGATTGCCACCCCGCATATCGGGTTCGTCACACAAGAAAATATGACTGAGTTTTTTTCTCAGTCCTATAAAAATCTCGTCGCGTATCTTGCCGGTCAACCCATCAATGTGATCAACGCAGCGCATCCTTTTTTGCCAGAGTCACAGGTCGCCAAGCAGATGCACAAAAGTCCTCTGCACTCATAAAGTTAATGCTTTTAGAAATACGTTCGGCGTAACTAAACGATGAAAAACCCACCTACCGCGCGTGCCAAAAAATCAAACCCGGCGGAGGCGCTCGAGGATGATTTACCGGGTGGCGAACGGGCCTATCGCTACATCCGACAAGCCCTCGCCAACCAGCAGCTGATGCCCGGCGATCGTCTGCGTGAAGTAGAGCTCGCCAAGATGATCGGCCTGAGTCGCACGCCGATTCGCGAGGCCCTTGCCAGACTGGAGTCTGAGGGCCTTGTCGTCCATGACGCTACCCTTGGCATCATGGTTGCAGAGCTTGACTACAGCATGGTGACCGAGCTGTATTTCATGCGCGAAGTGTTAGAAGGGACGGCAGCACGACTTGCTGCGCAACATGCCTCGAGCGTTGAAATCTCCTTGCTTGAAGATATGTGCGAACAATACGCCAACTCTGTCGGTGACGATGCACAACTAGCCAGTAGCAATCGACAGTTTCACGAGATGCTCTATAACTGCAGTCACAATAGATATCTGATCAAAATACTAAAGACGCTGCACGACACCTTAACGTTGTTAGGCAACACGACGCTCACAGATCCCAAGCGTGTCAAGGACACCATCAAAGAGCATGAGGCGGTTGTAGCGGGTATCCGCAAGCACGATCCAGAGGCCGCAGAAAAAGCGCTCCGCGCACATATTTACGCCTCACAAAAGATGCGTATTCGTCGACTCATTTCAAATCAATAAGCGCCTCATGTCTAAGAATATGACTCTCGATTTTGTCGCGTTGCTACGCGCATGGTCTATCGCGGATCCTGCCCTGATCCGCGTGGCACGCCTGTTACTCATCGATGGGCTCGCGGTTACGCTGGCCGGCTCAGACCAGCCGGGTCCGCGCCTCGCGGCGGCTCTCGCTCGTCAACAAGGCGGCAAAGAATCCGCTACGGTTATTGGTCAAGGGTTTTCAACCTCACTATCCCAGGCAGCCCAAATCAATGGGCTGTCTATGCATGTGCTTGACTATGAGCCGATGTGGAATCCCCCTAATCATGCGCTCTCGACCATGCTGCCTGGCTTGCTTGCGTTAGCCGAGCAGCGAGAAGCGCTGGGTGCAGGTCCGCAAGGCGCACGGCTACTGCATTCCCTACTCAAAGGCGTCGAAGCGCAAGGGCGGTTGCGTTTATCGTCTGGTCAGATCGAACCGCGCGAGCTTAGCTTGCATCCTCCGGGCGTCGTGGGCCCCTTAGCTTGCGCCCTTGCGTGCGGGGATTTTTTAGAACTATCTGAGGCACAACAGGTGGCGGCCGTTGGTATTGCGGCATCACGCGCGGGTGGCGTGCTCGCGAACGTTGGTTCAATGACCAAGGCACTTCACTGCGCAGATGCCTGTCGCAGCGGACTTGAGGCGGCGATGCTGGCTCAAAGCGGATTTACTGCGGATGCGGATGCGCTGGCTGGCCCACGCGGTTACGGGTATGCCTATTTTGGTGATCGCTTCGATTCCTCACATCTTTTGGCGCCCTTACTTGTGCCGCGCGTGCTCACGCCTGGCCCCGCATGGAAATTATTTCCCTCGCAATATGCAACGCATTTCGTCATCACGGCTGCGCTGGACTGCCGCGCTGAAATCGCAGACCCCGCCAGCATTAGGCGGGTGGAGATTCTTACTCCGTTAATGCCCTATATCGATCGGCCGAATCCAACCTCCGGACTAGATGGTAAGTTTTCGCTGCAGTATTGCGTCGTGGCAGCTCTACTCGATGCACGTCTTAATCTAGATTCCTTTAGTGATGCACGGCGCTTTGCTGAAGATGCTACGCGCCTATTGTCTGTCACGCAATTGACCCAAACAGCCGAGATTTCTGGGCGGCTTGACGCTATGCATGTTGAGGTTTGCGTCACGCTCGCCGATGGAACCGTTGTTCGCCACCAGTGCGCCGCCCCACTTGGAAGTTGGTCGCGTCCTATTTCAGAAAAGGTTGTGGAGGACAAGGCCCACGACTTGATTGACCGACGTATTACGCCAACATTGGCGCATACATTTTGGGCTGAACTCGACGCCCCGCCTGAGACACTTCGGATCTCGACATTAATGGCGTGCCTTACTGCGGATCAATCACTCGGCTAACGACCGGGTGATAGGCGTCTTGGTCGCCACGCGCGCACGCCAAGGCGTACAAGCGTTGTACATTTCGAGCGCCCGCCGCATCGACTCCTGTCTCTTGCGCAAGTTCTAGTGCATAACGTAAGTCTTTCACGGCATAGTCGACAGAAAATGCTCTCTCAGGGAAGTCGCCGGGAATCATTGCTTTCATACCATGGTTGCGCAAAGCGAAACTGTCCGCAGAGCCCAACGAGAGAGTTTCGAATAGTGCCTGGGGGTCCACCCCAGAACGGCGGGCAATTGCTCGTGCCTCAGCTAAAGCAACCACCGTTTCAAACAACACCATATTATTTAAGATCTTAGTGATTTGTCCGGCCCCGACGCCACCACAAAGCGTGATTTCGCTGGCAAAGCACGCAATCAAGGGCTTTACCATCGCAAACTGCTCGGCCGTGGCACCAACCATCACCGACAAGGTGCCTGCTTCGGCTGCCGCGCGTGTCCGGGCAACAGGCGCATCGATCAGCGTGACGCCGCGCGCCTTGAACTCCTCAAATAAAACACGCGTTAATTTGACGGGGGAAGTACTGAGATCCACCACTGTCTGACCCGCTCGTGCATGGGCCAGCAGCCCATCGGGCTGGCGGGCAACGTCGGCCACGACTTCGCCAGAGGGCAAGGATAGAAAAATAAACTCGCTTGCCTGCATGACGTGGGCCACTGACTGTGCCGGGCTAACCGCGGCACCAAGCCGCGTTAACGGCGCCGCTTGGGTGTCGTAGGCAAGAATATGTTGCCCCATCTTTTGGGCCAAGTTGCGGCACATTGGCTCACCCATCACTCCAAGGCCGATAAATCCAATTTTTTTTATTGTGCTCATGCTCTGCTCCGTTGCCCTGTATTCATAAGCCTTGACATCTGTGCCAAGATTCGTGAATATACCGCTGTATTTACGCGTCATTCGAACGTGCCACCCATAGCGGATTCCCCTGCCATCGATAGGGTCAATCTCGGAGACAAACATGTTGGTTCAGCCCCTCTTTCACTCAAGCGGACTTACTGCTAAAGCTTGGAAAATTGCATTAGACAAGTGCCTACTCGCCCTTGTTGTGGCCTGTCTGGTCGTCGCCTCTCCGTTGGCCTTTGCGCAAGCCAATGACTGGCCGGCCATCGAGGCCGCAGCGCGCAAAGAAGGCAAAGTGATGCTGTATCACAACCTGAACCCAGCAGGTGCCGAACGCCTTGCCAACGAGTTTCGTAAGGCATACCCAGCCATCAAAATGGAAATGACGCGCCTCGGTAGCGCGCCTCTGATTCAACGGTTTGGCACTGAATTCTCGTCTGGCCGGCATCTTGCCGACGTCATGATCACCTTCCCAGACCAGCGTATTTTTGACGGGATGAAGAGTGGCTGGATGGCGAAGTGGACGCCGCCCGAACTTAAAAACTTTCCACCTGCGATTAATCACGACCAACAAAACATGTTGTTCAACATTCAAACGGCGCGCGAAGCGATTATCTATAACAAACAACGGGTAAAGCCTGCTGAAGTGCCTCAGGAATGGGCCGATCTATTTGACCCGAAGTGGAAAGGCCGAATTGGCATGAACCCTCCTTGGCGGTCCGTGTCGATTCAAGGCATCGTGGCCTATTGGGACAAGCTTGGCCTGGGTGACACTGCGGCAAAAATGAAGGATAACAATGTGCGCTTCTTTGAAGGCTCGGGGGGTATTCTTCAGGCAGTCATCCGCGGCGACGTGCATGTCGCCGAAATCAGCGACCTCCCCGTGAACGTAGCGCTTGCCGACGGCGCACCAATCGGCGTGGTCTATCCAAAATCTGGAACAACGCTATCGCTGGGGTATATGTTTGTCGCCGATAAAGCCTCGAGCCCCAACGCAGGAAAAGTTTTAGCGAACTGGCTGATGACAGAAAAAGGACAAAATTTTCTGCAAGAATATGCGGGACTCGCCGTCACACGCAAGGGCGCACCTCCTTTGTCTCACCTCCCAACCACAGCGTCGTTACCCAACACAGTCGACGGGCTTGAGTTACTCCCGCCCGCCAAACAAAAACAAATTGTTGACCACTGGCGCACGACCTTCGGTATTCAATAATTAGTCTTACAGTTCTTTTAGGCCGGTTACGATCACCGGCCTAAAAAATTATGCCCCGCGGAAAACGAAGAACATGAATAGTGCGCGTCATATTTCGACCCCACAGCAGCCGACTGCACTCGCGCCGATCTTTCGCGCTGCGAGCATATTTGATAGTGGTCGCTTACTCGGCATAATCTATCTCGTTACGTTTTTTATTGTCGCAGCTCTGGTTGCGATTCCGCTTCTTGCCCTGCTCTATGGCAGTCTACGAAGCGCGGCGCCCGGACAGCTTGGGGAATGGACACTTCGTAACTGGCAGGGGCTGTTTTCAAGCGGTGTGCTCGGGACGTTTTACACCACGATCCTAATTGGCGTGGCCTCTGCTGTGATTGCAGCAATCATTGGCACAGCCATTGCGCTGATCGTGCATCGCACGGATTTTCGTAAGGGTAACGCGGTTACCGCGCTAGTTAGCCTCAGCTTTTTTCTGCCTTCTTTCATTTTGGCGATGGCGTGGATCATTATCGGTTCGCCAGGAGGCTTAATTAACGGCGTCCTCGAAACGCTATTCGGTTCAGACACCTGGAAAGTTGACGCGTACACAAAAAGCGGGATGATTTTTGTGACCGTCTTACATCAAATTCCTTTTGTGTATTTGATGATGCGCGGCCCCATCCTGGGAATCGACGCCACATTCGAAGAGGCTGCTCGCGCAGCCGGAGCTTCTCCTTTTAGCGTATTGAGACGCATCACACTGCCACTACTTGGTTTTTCAATTACCTCTAGCCTAGTACTCACCTTCATTCTTTCGATTGAACAATTCGCTATCCCTGCTCT
>CANFEI010000033.1 GCA_947445495.1 Alcaligenaceae bacterium | reverse complement strand
TCAGTGCGCCATCGACCAAAACGGGCGTACCGCTGGGCACTTGTCTTGGGTAGCCATCGGCGTAGCCAATGGCGACGAGGCCAACGCGAGTCTTGGTGTCTGTTACAAATTTTCCGCCGTATCCGATCGATTCCCCAGGCTCGAGCCAGCGCTCGGCAAAGACCTCACTTTGTAAGGTCATGACCGGTATGAGGTGCTGTGTGGGTTGCGCAAGGGGATCGGCCCCGTAGAGCAAAATTCCAAGGCGCGTCCAATCCCGAGTAGCTTGAGGCCACGCCATGACCGCGCCAGAGTTACTCAGGCTGCGTAACCCAGGCAGTCCGCGGGTTGCTTCTTCGAAGGTGTCGATTTGCCTAAGTGTCGTTTGTTTCTCGGGTTCGTCTGACGATGCGAAGTGCGACATGAGCGCGATCGAAGCAACTGCCCGACATTTGTTCAGACGGTCGTAAGCAGCCTGTACCTCCTGCGGTGCGAAGCCTGCGCGGTGCATGCCACTGTCGACCTTTAGCCACACGTGTAACTTGTTCGAAGCGAGTGAGGGATTCTCGAGATCTTGAATTTGGCTAGATTGATGGATGGCCACCCAGAGTGCATGTTGTTGGGCAAGTCGAAGTTCTTCTAGATCAAAGCAGCCTTCCAAAATGAGAATTGGGTTGGTGATGCCCGCACTTCGGAGTTCGAGGGCTTCAGCACAAAATGCTACCGCAAAACCATCGGCAATATCGGCTAGGGACTTTGCACATTCGACTGACCCGTGACCATAGGCATTCGCTTTAACGACTGCGAAAGCCTTGCCCGTTTGCTGCGAACGCCCCCAGAGATAATTGGCTCTGAGTGCGGTCAAGTCTATAGTGGCTTTGGATGGACGCGTCATGCTGAGGGCTAGGCAAAAAGGAGATCAGCAATGATATCAGGCTAGCGCGTCAGGCTGTCAGACTTGATGCCTTGAGATTGTTTTAATCGGAACCGCGTAGATAGCGACTCAGGCTTAGCCCGTCCGTATTAATTTCAAGTCGCTGGCCCATCATTTGGTTAGCAATCAGTTTGCTCGATCCACAGGCCATGGTCCATCCCAATGTGCCATGGCCGGTATTCAAGTAAAGGTTGCTGATCGACGTGGCGCCAATAATTGGTGTGCTGTCTGGTGTCATCGGCCTGAGTCCAGTCCAAAAGCTGGCCTGCTTGAGATCGCCTCCAGGAAAGAGCTCGGTCACAACCTTTTCAAGAGTTTCTATGCGTCTTGGGTTAAGACCTAAATCAAATCCCCCCAGTTCGGCCATCCCGCCAACGCGTATGCGTTGATCAAAGCGGGTGACAGCGACCTTGTAGGTCTCGTCGAGCACGGTGGATTGCGGCGCGAGCGCTTCGTCGACGATGGGAATGGTCAAGGAATAACCTTTGACGGGATAGACAGGGATGTTTAACCCAAGTCCCGACAAGAGATCTCGCGAGTAACTACCAAGCGCCACAACGTAGCGGTCCGCTTGATAAATGTGCGTGCCTGAGCGTACCCCGGCGATTGAGCCATTGGTATGAAGGATTTCGTCAATCTCTGCGTTGTAAATGAACTCAACGCCTAGTTCCTGGGTTAGTTCTGCAAGTTTTGTTGTGAACAGGTGGCAATCGCCGGTCTCATCACTGGGCAAGCGTAGGCCTCCCGCTAAAGGTACGCTGGCGTGGGCGAGTGCGGGTTCGGCTGTCTTGAGTGCCTCTTTAGAAAGCACTTCGTAAGGAACTCCAAGCTCTTTGAGCACGTCGATGTCGCGCCCAACGGCATCCATTTGCGCTTGGGTGCGAAACAGTTGCAAGGTGCCGCGCGTGCGCTGCTCGTATTCGATGCCCGTATCGTTTCTTAGCGCGTCGAGGCAATGCCGACTGTATTCAGCCACGCGCATCATGCGCTCTTTGTTAATCGCATAGCGGGCGTCATTACACTCAGCCAACATGTTCGCCATCCATTTCAGTTGCCAAAGGCTGCCATCCAAGCGAATCGCCAGTGGGGCATGGCGTTGAAACATCCACTTCATTGCTTTGAGTGGGATCCCAGGAGCAGCCCAAGGTGTGGAGTAGCCAGGTGAGATCTGCCCAGCGTTGGCGAAACTTGTTTCGTTCGCGGCAGAGGGCTGGCGATCGATTACCGTGACCTGTACACCCGCACGAGCCAAGTAGTAAGCGGTGGTTGTGCCGATGACTCCCGCCCCTAAAACGATGACTTTCATGGCATTTGTTCGCTTGAACAGTGAAAAGTTAAAGTTTAAGATCATTGGTGCAGTGTTTTTTTGTGTTATTTTTCGATTTTTTTTAGATATCCACTGTATTTGTTGCTTTTTGGGCATTTTTTTAGAGAAAACTGCAAAATCAGGGACTTATCAGTACAAATGCCTGTTTTTTGTTTGACTCAAGCATGCTTCACCTCTACACTTCAGTGGCAAGATTCTCAAGCGACGCGGTTTTTTTACCTAGGCTGTCGCCCTTAGTGGTAATCAGTGGTGTCTATCCCTTCCTTGATCATCTAGCACGTCGGGCGTTTTTGCCCTTTTTTTATCTATCAAGGAAGTTCGAAATGGCAACTGGTGTCGTGAAGTGGTTCAACGCTGAAAAAGGTTATGGTTTCATCATGCCTGATGGTGGCGGCAAAGATTTGTTCGCTCACTATTCTGAAATTCGTTCGAGCGGTTACAAGACTCTCGAAGAGAACCAGAAAGTCAGCTTTGAAATCGGTCAGGGCGCCAAAGGCCCGAGCGCAACTAATATTCAAGTGCTGTAATACTTAACCGATTGATCTGCAATTTGCAGACGGTTGGAAGTAGAAGCCCTGTGTCGCGAAAGTGATGCGGGGCTTTTTTTAACCTCTATCTTGGTAAGTGCATATGTCAAGCTTGGCTAGTGTTCAAGAAATAATTTCCCGCCGATCCCAAAAGCTTGTGCAGGCTCCGGGCCCGAGTGCTGTGCAAATCGACACACTGCTCAAGGCCGCGGTGTGTGCACCCGATCACTCTGCATTGCGCGCCTGGCGCTTTGCACTCATTCATCGCGAGAACATTGATGCCTTCGCTGACCTCGCGATTGCAGCTACGCGTCGTTCGGGTCGAGAGGTGACGCCGCAGAAAGAACAGAACACGCGCAAGTGGTTGTCGACTGTGCCACTCTTGATTGGGATGGCCTACAAGATCTCACACAACAATGAGAAGGTCCCCGAGATTGAGCAAACTCTGTCAATGGGTGCCGCTGCCATGAACATACAAAACGCCGCGCATATGATGGGGTTTTCTAGCTACTGGAGCACCGGGTTAGGCAGTTACACCGATGAAGTGCCTGAGGCGCTTGGTTTCGATCCGCTGGACTATCGCTTCGTGGGCTTTTTGGCCATTGGTACGCCGATTAGTCCAGCTGTCCCTACACAGCGGCCGTTGCCTGAAACATTGACCACGACGTGGCGTCCTAACTGAGTTCGTTAGTTAAAGCGTAGGCTTCTCAGGCGCAAGGCGTTAGCCACCACAAACACACTTGAGCAAGCCATCGCTCCTGCAGCAAATGCAGGGGAGAGTTGAATCCCAAAGCTGGGATACAAGACCCCCGCAGCAACCGGCACGAGGGCTGCGTTATACGCAAAAGCCCAAAAGAGATTCTGATGAATGTTTTTCAATGTTGCGTGCGAGAGCTTCATCGCATTGAGGAGCCCATTGAGATTATCGGAAATTAATACGACGCTCGCGGACTCAATGGCTACGTCCGTGCCGGTGCCGATGGCGATCCCTACATCAGCGGCCGCCAGGGCAGGGGCATCGTTAATACCATCACCCACATAGGCGACGACCTGATTCGCCTTCTGCATACGCTGCAAGCATTCGACCTTCCCTGCGGGTAATACATTTGCGTGAACCTCATCAATTCCAAGCGCATCTGCGACGGCACGGGCCGTGAGTGGATGATCTCCTGTGATCATCGCCGTCCGAATGCCTGCTGCGGTGATTGCCTGTATGACTGATCGCGCCGTTGGCTTAATTGGATCGGCGAGGCCAGCGACAGCTACGAGCACACCATCAATCGCGATAAGTATCGGCGTTTTAGCAGAGAGTCCCCACTGATTCATGCGTTCTTGCTGGCTCAGTGGGCTGATGCCTTGCTCGGTCATGTATCGTGCTGAACCCGCGGACACCCAATGACCGTCCACCCGTGCCATGGCACCGGATCCCGTTTGCGTTTGGAACTCTTGTGCAATGGGTATGCTTAAGGCACGCGCGTTCGCTGCCTGCACAAAGGCACGTGCGATGGGATGTTCAGAATGCGACTGCATGGCTGCCGTCCAACTGAGCACCGTGTCGTAGGAATACGTTGGGTCGATGATTTCAAACTCTGTGATCTCCGGCTTTCCAGCTGTCAAGGTCCCCGTTTTGTCGAAGGCGATCGTGGTCACATCGGCTAAACGTTGTAGTGCGTCACCTTGTCTGAACAGAATGCCTGCTTGGGCGGCGCGTCCGGTACCGACCATTACCGAAGTCGGAGTCGCTAAGCCCATTGCACAGGGGCAAGCAATAATCAACACCGCGACAGCCGATACCAGCGCGTGCGTGAAGCGTGGCTCAGGTCCAAGCACGACCCATATTAAAAATGTTAAGACGGCACACAACAGGATGGCTGGTACAAACCACGCGGTGATCTTATCCACGACGCCTTGGATCGGCAGCTTGGCACCTTGTGCCGTTTGTACCATCCGGATAATTTGTGCGAGTACCGTGTTTCGTCCCGTATGGGTAGCCCTGAAAGTAAAGCTGCGCGTTGTGTTCAGGGTGCCGCCCGTCACACGATCGCCCGGTTTTTTTTCTGAAGCGATGGGCTCGCCTGTGATCATTGATTCGTCGATATAGGGGCTGCCTTCAGTGACAATCCCATCTGTCGCAAGCCGCTCCCCGGGGCGCACGAGTAGGTAGTCGCCGGGTTTAATCGTTTCGATTGAGCAATCTATAATTTCCGCGTTGGGCATCACGACGTGAGCGGTACGCGGCTGTAATCCGATCAGGTGTTGAATCGCATCGCCCGTTCGACCTTTGGCTCTTGCCTCAAGCCAGCGCCCTAGAAGAATCAGTGTGATGATGACTGCGGCTGCTTCAAAATAAACGAAACGCGCATTGACAGGCAGCCACTCGGGCACGATCGTGGCCACGAGTGAATACAGCCAAGCGCTGCCAGACCCTAACGCTACCAGAGAGTTCATCTCTGGAGTGCGATGCCACAGCGCTGGCAATCCTATTATAAAAAAGCTGCGCCCTGGGCCAAGGATCACAAGTGTCGTCAGTAATGCCTGAAGCCACCAGCTAAGCTGCATGCCGATCGTGTGTTGTATGAGGTGATGGATATCGCTTGACGCATGCGCTCCCATTTCGAGGAAAAACACCGGCAGGGTCAGTGCCAGGGCCAGCAGTAGATTACGTTTCAAGCCGCTTTGCTCAAGGGCGCGTTGCTCGATTAGTAATGCGTCGTCAAAAGAGTCCTCAGTAACGGCTGTAGCGGGATAGCCCGCACGCGTCGCGGCGTCAATCGCATCCCTAGTGATGGCGTTTGGTTCGGTGGGAGAGACGGCTAGGGTGAGTGTGGCCCGTTGCGTCGCTAAATTCACCTGCGCGCGATCGACACCAGGAACCTTGGCGAGCGCTTTTTCCACACGAAGTACGCACGACGCGCAGGTCATGCCTTCGATATTAAGATCGACCGAGATTGGAAAATCTGCTTTGTTGTCAGCTTTTTCAGCCATAATAAGTATCGATTACTAGATGGAGCTGAGATGATAAAACTTAACGTACCAGATATGTCCTGCGGACACTGTGTTAAATCAATTACTGCTGCAATTCAAAGCAAGTACAGCTCTACGAGCGTCGTTTGTGATTTAGCGAGTAAAACGGTTGAAGTTGAAAAGGGCCCGAGCGCTCAAGAACTGCAAGACACCCTCCAAGAGGCCGGCTATACCTCAACGCTGGGTTAATTCGATCAGCTGTTTTGCATCGGCAACGACGATATCAACTTTTTCAGTGTCTGAGGCAAGCAGGCGCGCTCGGCCAAAGCGGTCAAAGATAAATACACCCCGACTATGCGTAACGTCATAGACCTCAGTGCTGTCACCAGGTTTGGGTTTTTCAATCTGGTAGGCGACGCGGTAACGTCTCGCGAGTTCGGCAACTTGATTTTCGTTGCCGGTCAAACCGATTGCACTGCTGCTAAATGCTTTGACATAGGCTTGTAATGTGTCGGGTGTGTCGCGATGGGGATCAACGCTAATAAAAACGATTTTTACGTCTTTCGCACGATCGCCTAACTGATTCACAACCTCAGTGAGTTGAGCCATGGTCGTTGGGCAAATGTCAGGGCAACTTGCGTAGCCAAAAAAAATGAATACAGTTTGACCAACAAAATCTTTCTCCGTCACCGTTTTGCCACCGGCACCTTGTAGAGAAAAACGCAAGTTAGGTAAATGTCCGCTGACGTCATATAACGACCATTTCACATTTGAATCTGAGCAGGCAGCCAGTGTGAATAGAATAGTCACGACGCTCGCGTGCGCAATGCGTCGAAGTAGGGTCGACCATGCAGTCATCGCATTGATCCTAGGCCTGGGGTTGCACGAAAGCAGGCGTCATCCCATGGTGTCGCAGTAGGGCATCAAGCTTTGGCTCGCGTCCTCTGAAAACTCTGAAAGACTCGGCGGCGGGTCGCGCACCGCCAACGGCTAAGACTTCGCGTCTAAAGCGCATCCCTGTTTCAGGGTCCAAGGTACTTGCACTGTTTGAACTATCGGCAGAGGCTTTGTTTGCAGCCTCCTCAAAGGCGCCGTAAGCGTCAGCAGAAAGGACCTCAGCCCACTTGTAGCTGTAGTACCCCGCACCGTAGCCACCCGCGAAGAGATGCGAGAAACTATGAGGAAATCTATGCCAAGCCGGAGGGTTGAGTACGGCCACCTCTTTACGCACGTCAGCTAACCGGGACATCACCTCGGCGATCGAAAGACCGAGGTGTTGCTGGTGAATCAGTACGTCAAAGAGCGAAAACTCAACCTGACGCACGGTCTGCATGCCGCTTTGGAAGTTTTTGGCTGCAGTCATTTTGTCGTACAGGGATCTCGGGATGGGGGAACCCGTCTCGACATGCGCACTTAAGCTTTGCAGAACAGCCCAGTCCCAGCAGAAGTTTTCCATGAATTGCGATGGCAGTTCGATAGCGTCCCACTCAACGCTAGAGAATGCGGAAACGCCAAGCTCATCCACTTCTGAAAGTAAGGCGTGCAAGGCGTGGCCCGCCTCATGAAAGAGGGTAATCACGTCGTCATGCGTCAACAGGGCGGAGCGTCCACCCTGGGGTTGTGCAAAATTACACGTCAAGTAAGTGATGGGCAAACGCAGTTCATTGTCTACGCGATGTCTGCTGCGCTCGCTATCCACCCACGCGCCTCCTTGCTTGCCGGCTCGAGCGTATAGATCGATCAAAAGATATCCGAGTGTTCGACCGTCTTGTGTCTTTACTGAGTAGCCACGCACTTCGGGACACCACCCGCTTACCGGAAAGTCGATGAGCTCAACATGGAACAAAGTCTTGATGACGTCGAACAGGCCGCACAGGACTCGCGGCTCGGTGAAGTATTGTTTGACTTCGTCTTCGGAATAATCGTAGCGCGACTCACGCAAGCGCTCCGAGACATAGGCGATATCCCACGGTTGCAGATCGGGTAGATTAAGCGCGGTGCGAGCGAACTCGGTCAGCTCAGCAAGGTCTCTTTGAGCGAAGGGTTTGGCTTTCAGAGTGAGCTGTCGCAAAAAATCGGTGACTTCTTGTGCGCTCTTGGCCATCCTTGTTTGCAAACGCAATTCGGCGTAGTGCTTAAAGCCCAATACGTTTGCCTCTTGTGCCCGCAAGGACAGCGACTCTGAGATCAAGTTTGAGTTATCGAACCTTGAGTCACCTTGATCGGATGCCCGCGTGGCGTATGCGTGATAAAGCGTGCGGCGTAGTTCCCGGTCTTTTGCGTACTGCATAACTGGTAAATAGCAGGGCATCTTTAAGTTCAGAGTCCAGATCGACGCGTCGGAATCCTTGATTGCGTTCAGTACGTCCGCGGGGACGCCCGACAGCGCCTCAAGGTTATCGATCACGAGCGTCCAGGCTTCGGTCGAATCTAAAACATTCTCAGAAAACTTTTGCGAGACTTGTGCCTGCCTATCCGAGTTTGTTGCGTAGGCCTCACGTGCCGCGCCCTGCAGCTCGACGCCGCTCAGTTTGAAATCCCGCAGTGAAAGCTCAATGACACGCTGGCGTTGGGTAGACAGTTGTGAAAACTGAGGGCTTTCGTGTAGCCTCTTGTACTGGGTATATAAGCCAGTGTGCAGACCTACCCAGGTCGAGTATTCGCTAATGGCTGGAAGCATGGCGTTATACGCCTCACGCAACTCTGGCGTGTTAATCACCGCATTGAGATGACCAGCAATCGACCAGGCGCGCCAAAGTGGTTCGCTTGCGCTGTCAACAGCGTCTACAACCAGCGCCCAGGTGGCTTGGCGATCATCACGTGCCGCAAGTTCAACAGCAGACTTTGCTTTGGCGAGCAGAGCAGGAATCGCTTCTTCGATGTGTTCAGGACGCACTGCTGCGTAATCGACAAAGTCTTGGATCGGGACATTAAGAGGGTTCATCTTGAGCTGGACAGTATTTGAGCG
>CANFEI010000032.1 GCA_947445495.1 Alcaligenaceae bacterium | reverse complement strand
GTGCGCTCGTTGTCCAGGCGTTTGACGATCACGCGATCGTGCAGGGGACGCAGGGCCATGTAGAACTCCTGTTACAAAATAATGGTTATGAGAAACACTTCGCTAAGTAGCAAACAAGATTGTTAGCACTCATTGAAGTCGAGTGCTAATTATAGAGCTTCTTTGCCGGATTTCAAGTCCCGCTTGAGAAAACTTAGGGAATTGTCTACTTGCGAGCCGCTTGTCGGGCGGCTTTGGCTTCCATAAAATCGTTCACGATCTTGGCGTGCTCGGACGTTTTATGGGCAATCGCTTGGTAAGCCGCTGATAACTCAAGCAAATTCGCCAACGAAGCCGTCTGTCCCTCGCGTAACAAACGCTTGGTCATGCGCACGGCGGGTGGTGAGTTCACGGCCATTTTGCGCGCAAGCGTCTGGGCCGTCGTCAGCAGATCCGCGGCGGGCACAACGCGCGACACCATTCCCCAATCCAGTGCCGTCTTTGCATCGATCGGCTCGCCTGTAAAGGACATTTCGGCAGCCCGCGCCATGCCAATGACGCGTGGCAAGAACCAGGCGCCGCCGTCACCCGCCACAATCCCGACTTTCACAAAGCTCTCCGCAAACGTCGCCTGCTCTGACGCAATCCGCAGGTCACACATGCACGCCAAGTCACATCCAGCGCCAATCGCCGGGCCATTTACCGCAGCAATCGTTGGCACCTCAATCTGGTGAATCGCTAACGGCAAGCGCTGAATGCCTTGCCGGTACTCCTGCCGCAGCACGTCGCTGCCAAAGCCCGACCCAATCTGCCTCTGCATTTCGTCGATCTTGCCGCCCGAAGAAAACACCGGGCCTGCGGCTGTGATGATGACGGCACGCACGCTCGGGTCGTGCTCAATTCGGTGACACGCTTCAAGCATCGCCTCGACGATGCCAGTGCCAGTCAGTGCATTACGGGTCTCTGGGTGGTCTAGCGTGAGCGTCACCACACCCAGGTCATCTTGTTCATAGCGCAAAACGGTTGTCATTCTTTAACCTTCACTTGTGTTGAATTAACGACCCGAGGCCTTTGCCGTGATGCCACCCGCCACCCCAAAGTCCGTTGCGGGGCGGTCAAACAAGATGACGCGGATGTTTTGCTTGGAGACACCAATGGCACGCTCGGTAGCGTGCGCCATCGCAGCGATCAGCGCCGCTTTTTGTTCCTCCGTGCGCCCGCGAATCAAGCCTACAGTGATCATCACCATTTCTTTACCCAACTCACCGGCCACGATGACATGTTCGGCTGGGATCTCTTGCAACACAACACGCACGGACGCTAACGGGGCGGCAATGCTGTCTACAACGGACTGTGTTAACTTTTTCAAGAGATCGGTCTTGCTGGCTGAACTGTGGCCGTGCAGGATTTGGACGTTGAGCATTGGCATGGCGTGCTATCTTCCCGGGGTAAAATGAAAAGCCTGAATCGTACAGGCGGACGGTCTTTATAAACCAAGTTGCCTCCTCTATGTCATTTATCAATACGCTGAACGCCGCCTGGACCCAGTCAAACTCCTTGCTGATGGTCGGGCTAGACCCGGACATCACAAAGATGCCTGTCGAATTAACCGGCAGGCCCGATGCGATTTTTCAGTTCTGTAAACAAATTGTCGATGCCACCGCTCCCTTTGTGTGTGGATTTAAACCCCAGATTGCGTATTTCGCGGCGGAACGCGCGGAAGGTCAGCTCGAAGACCTGTGTGCCTACATTCGTGAGACTTATCCACATTTGCCACTGGTGCTCGATGCCAAGCGAGGCGATATCGGCGCGACGGCCACTCAATATGCGAAAGAGGTATTTGGTCGCTACAACGCCCATGCCGTCACGGTCAGCCCCTACCTAGGTGCAGACTCGGTTGAGCCTTATCTCGAATGGCAAGATCGCGGCGTGATCGTACTGTGCCGCACCTCCAATCAGGGCGGCTCAGACCTACAGTTTTTAATGACGGATGGTGTACCGCTTTATCTGCGCGTAGCCGATTTAGTTGCGAATAAATGGAACAAAACAGGTCAGTGTGGCCTAGTCGTCGGCGCCACCTTTCCCAAAGAGTTA
Source organism: Alcaligenaceae bacterium (assembly GCA_947445495.1). Next base: position 6,691 of record CANFEI010000032.1, on the reverse strand, counting down.
GCGGCGGTGCGCCATGCAGTGGGCAATGACATTCCCTTGCTCGTCCCGGGCATCGGTGCGCAAGGCGGCGATATTGCCGCAACCTGCGCTGCCGGCTGTAACGCCCAGAAGACCGGAATGATGATCAACTCCTCACGCGCGATTCTTTATGCAAAGGGTTCGGGTCACTGGACTGAAGCAGCGGCGGCTGCCGCGAAACAAACACGCGACGACATCAACGCTTACCGCTAGGGCGTTAACAACTCGCAAGCCGAGCGCAATGCAAACGCCACCGACGCGTGGCGCACAGCCGTGCGGTCGCCTTCAAAAATTTGGGATGATGCGTGCACAACGATCCCTGAAGGCAAGCGCTGGGCGAACCCAAACCACACCAAGCCCACAGGCTTGTCCGCCGACCCACCACCAGGGCCCGCAATGCCAGTCGTTGTCAGCGCGAGCGTGGCGGGCGGTGACTTGGCCAATACCCCAGCCGCCATTTCCTGCGCCACTTCTTTGCTAACCGCGCCAAACTGTTTCAGTGTTTCTTTAGACACACCTAGCTGAGCATGTTTTGCACCATTGCTATACGTGACCCAGCCCTGCTCAAACCAAGCACTGGACCCAGCAATCGCTGTCGCCGCACCGGCCAGCAGACCCCCGGTGCACGACTCCGCCGTAGCAAGCCAGCCTTGTCGCGCCACCAAGAGTTGCCCTAAGCGTACCGATAACGTATCGATTTCAGTTTGCACTCAAAGACTCCCTCAAGAGACGCATCCGGCAGTTAGAAAGGAATTCCGACTCGCACCAAAACAGCCATGACCAACAAGGTGTAGCCTGCCGCGAGCAGATCGTCGAACATCACGCCAAACCCGCCCTTAAAGTATTTATCCGCCTGGCGAATCGGGGGGGGCTTGACCGTATCAAAGAAGCGGAACAATACAAAGGCTACGGCTTGGGCGGTCAAAGAACCCGGCACAAGCCACAACACCAACCAAAACGCAACGAACTCGTCCCAGACGATACCCACATGATCCGCTACACCCAACTGCGTCGTGACGCGTTCGGCAGCCCAACAACCGTAACCAAAACAGGCAAGTAAAAACAAGGCGATCGCGGCGTCGCTCACGCCTGGGGCAGAAAAACTCCACAGCAACCAAGCCAGCAACGTACCCCAGGTGCCAGAACCAGGTCGCAACAAACCAGAGCCAAAACCAAACATCATTATCCGCCCAGGGTCAGTAAACACCCAAGACAATCTCGGCCACTTTGTGTGATACCTTTCAGAGACGCGCGTCACCAGAGCTCCTAAAGTGATCGAACCCATTAGGGATGCCGGACACGGTGCATCCCGACACATCCCGCACGACAACACCCGACCCAGCGGTGATACGACCAATACGGGTTAACGGAACGGCTGTTTCAATGGCGATCCGCTCAAGACTGTCTCTCTGCGTGGGCGCTGCGGTCAAGCAAAGCTCATACACATCGCCGCCGGCAAGAATCGCGCGGCGCACTTGCAAGGGGTCGTAACCTCTTAATGCCTCGTGAACGGGTAACGCCGCTTCATCGATCTCAGCGGCCAGGTTACTCGCCTGCAGAATATGTCCGAGGTCTTGTAGAAGGCCGTCCGACACGTCAATCGCGGCATGCGCGTGTGACGCGACTCTGCGACCAAGCGCAACGCGCGGGGTCGGACGCTCCAAGGCGAGACGAGTTTGCGCCAAGAGTTTCGCGTCTGTAGGCAACTCACCAGCAAGCATTCGGCAAGCAATATCCGCTGCACCCAGTGTGCCTGACACCCAAATATCATCACCACACATCGCAGCACCGCGGCGCATCGCCAACTCAGGTAACACCTCACCAAAGACGGTCACACTGAGCGTGATGCCCTGCTCGCTGCGCGTGGTGTCTCCACCCACTAGCGCGCAACCATGCTCATCGGCGAGTGCATAAAACCCGTCCGCAAATTGGGATACCCACTGCTCATCGATGCTCGGCAGGCCGAGTCCCAACAAACAAGCGATAGGTTTAGCACCCACAGCAGCGAGATCTGACAGATTGACTGCGAGCGCTTTGTGACCAAGGCGCAACGGGTCCGTTCCGGAGAAAAAGTGGCGGCCCTCGAGCAATAGGTCGGTGCTAGTTGCTAGTTGCATGCCAGGCTTGACGGTGAACAACGCACAGTCATCCCCCGCACCCACCATATCGCCAGGGACTGCGCGACTAAAAAAGCGGGCGATGAGTTCGAATTCGGATGGCACGAGTATGGTTGCCCCGGAGACGATCAACGACGGGGGGTCGCCCGAGTTTCAGGTGCGCGCACTTGGGCGGCAAGTTTGTCGAGCACGCCGTTGACAAACTTAAAGCCATCGGTCCCGCCAAACGACTTGGCGAGTTCGACGGCCTCGTTGATGGCAACGCGATAAGGCACTTCAACATGATGCACGAGCTCGTAGCTACCAATGAGCAAAATGCCATGCTCGATCGGGGATAGCTCGGCAAGCGGCCGATCAATAAACGGCGCGAACTTGTCACGCAAGGAAGCAGCGTCCTTCATCGCGCCGTGCAACAGTGTTTGAAACCAAACCGCATCGGCCTGATCAAACTCGTCTTCGTCGCGCAAGTGGGCTTCGATCTCGCCGGCATCCTGCAAACTATCCGTGTCACGCACTAGCCAGGCATACATGCCTTGCAACGCAAGTTCGCGGGCGCGTCTGCGTGCGCTGCGCGGCGCAGTGTTTGCGCTGACTTCAGCGCCGTGCGTCGGATTGTTCAAGATCTTCGTCCTCGTCGTCTTCGTCGTCTTCGTCGGCTTCAGGCTCGAGCGCAGCCACCAAGTTTGCCATTTCAACCGCACACTGCGCGCAGTCACGGCCTTTGTCGGCTGCCCGCACTTCGGCTTGCTCGTCGGTCTCGGTTGTCAGCACACCGTTTGCGACGGGAATTCCCGTCTCAAGCGAAATGCGAGAAATTGCTGAGGCACTCTCGTTACTGACAATTTCAAAATGATAGGTTTCACCGCGAATCACAGCACCGAGCGCAATGAGCGCATCGAACTCAAAGGTTTCAGCCATCCGGGCCAGTGCCGCGCCAAGTTCGAGCGCGCCGGGAACGGTGACAACCATAATGTCACGCTCATCAACGCCTAAGCTCTCAAGCTCTTGCAAGCAAGCATCCAGCTCGATTAGCCCAATGTCTTCGTTAAAGCGAGCACGGACGATGCCAATATGCAAGCCCTCGCCGTTCATGTCCGGGGTCAGGGTATATGGGCTCATGGTCTGCTTCCTATTTGTTACGGGTGGGAGGTTGGTGTTCGTAGCCTGTAATGTCTAGACCAAAGCCCGGCATGATACTTGGCATCTTGCGCGGGCGCGCCAACAGGCGCATTTGTCCAACATTCAGGTCTCGTAGAATTTGTGCGCCCATGCCATAGGTGCGTAGATCCATCCGTCCGGATTCACGCTTGGGTGGTGGTGCGCTCGGTGCGCCCTGCCAACGCGCAACTTGATCAAACAAGTGATCTGCTGAGCCTTGGCAATTCAGAAAAACCATCACGCCAGCAGAGGCCTCGCGGATTGCCTGCAGTGCTTCGGCTACGCCCCAACTATGCCCTGGGCTTTGCACATCAATGACGTCGAGCACCGATGTAGGTTCATGCACACGCACGAGCGTTTCGCGACCTGGATCGATTTGCCCCGATACCAGCGCAAGATGTGGATGACCCGCTACGGTATCTCGATAGGCAACCATCTGAAACTCACCCCACGGAGTTTGAACGTTGCGTTGCCCCACGCGCTCAATCACAGACTCGTGTTCACTGCGATACTGGATAAGATCAGCAATCGTGCCGAGCTTCAAGTTATGCATACGACCGTATTCAATCAGATCGGGCAGTCGCGCCATCGTGCCATCAGGCTTCAAGATTTCGCAAATCACTGCCGCGGGCGTTAAACCAGCCATTGCGGTCAGGTCGCAACCCGCCTCGGTATGCCCAGCGCGCACCAGTACACCACCGGGTACCGCACGTAATGGAAAAATATGGCCTGGCTGGACTAAGTCAGTGGCCTTCGCATCGCGGGCAACGGCCACGCGCACGGTGCGCGCGCGGTCTGCCACTGAAATTCCGGTCTCGACCCCTTCTGCGGCCTCAATGGAGACTGTGAAATTTGTTCCGTAGGGCGTGCCGTTTTTATTCGACATCAAGGGTAATTCAAGTTGCCGACAACGCTCTTCCGTGAGCGTGAGACAAACTAGACCACGGCCGTGAGTGACCATGAAGTTAATCGCTTCGGGCGTCACGAACTCGGCTGCCATGACGAGGTCGCCTTCATTTTCACGATCCTCTTCATCGACCAAAATCACCATGCGCCCCATCCGGAGCTCGTCAATGATCTCTGAAACAGGGGAAATCGCCGAAGGCGACACGGAGGCTGTGCTTGAAGCGAGGGAAATTTTAGCGGACATGTTGGTCGGACAATCAGGCGAAACTAAAAGCCTATTATAGAATCGTTAAGATAATCCATACGGTAAAGGCTCAAATGGCCCCAACACCTTCCCGGAACCCCTATGCACGCACTGAGCACCTTCGCCCCCGAACAAGCCGCCAAGATCCGGTTTCTGCTGACCGATATCGATGACACCTTGACGACCGGCGGGCACCTGACCGCAGGCGCCTACGCCGCGCTTGAACGCCTTTCAGCCGCTGGCATCACTGTCATCCCCATCACAGGACGACCGGCGGGATGGTGCGACCACATCGCCCGGATGTGGCCTGTTTTTGCCATCGTGGGTGAAAACGGGGCGTTTTACATGCGCTACGACCACAACAGACGACGTATGCTGACCCATCACTTCGCGGGGGCTGACGAGCGTCGAGCCAATCGCGCAAAGCTCGATGCGCTGTCAGTCAAAATTTTGTCCGTGGTTCCAGGTTGCGCACTGGCAAGCGACCAAAACTATCGCGAAGCGGACTTGGCCATTGATTTTTGCGAGGATGTCGAGCCTTTGTCAGAGAGCGCCATCAAACAAATCGTTTCGCTCTTCGAGCAGGAGGGCGCTCAAGCGAAAGTCAGCTCCATCCACGTTAACGGCTGGTTTGGTCAATATGACAAGCTTTCCATGACACGCACGTTGTTCGCACGCGAGTTTTCAAGCGAGCTCGAGGATCTCCTGCCTGTATGCGCGTTCGCGGGAGATTCACCCAACGACGAACCGATGTTTGACTTCTTCGACTACTCGGTGGGGGTGGCCAATATTCAGACTCAACTGCACCGCCTGACGCATCAGCCAAAATTTGTGACGCCCTCAACAGGAGGCGCTGGATTTGTTGAGTTAGTCGACTGGATCCTCGCAGCAAAAAAGATACAGAATTCTTAGCTTTTCTGGTTTGTCATCAAAATTTGAGGGCGTGGCCGATACACTACTCCTCCTTGCATGCCCATTAAGCACCCGAATGCTAGAACAAGAGCTCAAATTGCATGTGCCTGGCGCCGCCTGCTCTGGCGTTGAGCGCGAGCTCGCGCGGGGTGCACTGACACGCACCCGCTTACGCGCACTCTATTTTGATACACCGACACGGGCCTTGGCGCGCGCCAAAATTTCTTTGCGACTTCGTCTGGAAGGTCGTCGCTGGGTGCAAACGCTCAAGATACCTGGACAAGACAGCCTCTCGCGCACCGAGCTTAATCAGATTCGCCCAGGGCCAGTCCTTGACCTCAGTGTATATGCCGGCCTGCCTGCGGGCGAGGTACTCACCGCGTTGGATGAGAGCCTGGACGTTTGCTATGAGACGAATGTCATGCGCCTGTCGCGGATTCTCCGCGATAAGTCCGGTCGCGTTGAAGTTGCGTATGACAAAGGCGTTATCCGCGCTGGCGCGCTTGAACTGCCAATCTGCGAAATTGAGTTTGAACTAATTACTGGACCGCTGGAAACAATCTTTACGCTCGGCAAGCGCTGGCAGCAAAAATTTGCCCTGTTGCTTGATGCGCGCAGTAAGGCGGAGCGTGGTGACCGCCTGGCCCAATTAGACAAAACCTTGACGGCACTTGATGCGCTCAGTGCAGACGAATCTGAAGCAAAGCGCATTACTGCGATCGCTTCCTTTTGGGCACCCCACCCGGTCAGCGCGATCACTCTCGATCCTAAAGACGATGCCCAGCAAGCGTTGCGCGCTGTATCGACCGAATGCCTCGATCAGATCATTCGAAACAGTGCAATCATCGCTGGCGTCGATACGGAGGATCGCTATGCGGACGCGCGCTCCGAGCATGTACACCAACTTCGGGTCGGCATCCGTCGATTACGCTCCGCGTGGTCTTTTTTTAATGGGTTGGCCGAACTGCCTGCCCTAGATAAACGAATCGAGATCAAAGCTTATTTTGCTCAGCTCGGTGGTGCCCGCGATGACGATGTCTTGCGCGAACTCGTTTTGCCGATGTTGCGCAAAGCCGGTCAGCCTCCTTTAGTACTTGACCAGGCCGATGACGTGACCGACGCAGCTGCGACCGTTCGCAGCGTCGGATATCAGTCCTGGCTACTCGACATGCTGGCGAGTGTGGTGCTGCCTTTCACCCCCCAAAGCGCTGCCATCACTGATGTTGGTCTGCAACCCTCGAGCGACATGCCCGCGCCAGCGTTGGAACAAACGCTAGTACAAACGTTGGTACAAACGCTCAGCAAGAGGCTAAAAAAATGGGATCGCAACGTTGTC
>CANFEI010000031.1 GCA_947445495.1 Alcaligenaceae bacterium | reverse complement strand
GTTGCGATGACAGTCAAGCTGTTGGCTCCAATCGCCATGGAAGAAGGCCTGCGTTTTGCAATCCGCGAAGGTGGCCGCACTGTGGGCGCCGGCGTCGTTGCTAAAATCCTGAAGTAATTAAGAGTAGCCGGCGGTTACCGAAAGGTGTCCGCTTTTTTAGCAGTGCAGGTCTAGGGGCATAGCTCAATTGGCAGAGCGTCGGTCTCCAAAACCGAAGGTTGGGGGTTCGAGGCCCTCTGCCCCTGCCACCGCAGAAAAAATTAAGAAACGCACTCTTATCGCAATAACCAGTTGAAAATGTCTAATACAACGATTGAAAACGTAACAAGTACCGCAGATCGACTCAAGTTGGGTCTGGCTGTGGTCGTCATTATTGCGGGCATCGTTGGCTTTTCTGTCCTCGAATCCAAGCTGCCGTTGGCTGCGCGTATTGCAATCTTCATCGGCAGCCTTGTGCTCGCTGCGGTGATTGCATGGTTTAGCGAGCCGGGGCGCCGGACGATTGCATTTGCACACGAGTCTTATAACGAGGTGCGCCGTGTTGTTTGGCCCACCCGTAAAGAAACCATGCAAATGACGGGGATTGTTTTTGCATTTGTCGCCGTGATGGGTTTGTTTCTTTGGGCCCTGGACAAGATTATTGAGTGGTTGTTGTTCGGTGTATTGCTCGGCTGGAAATAACAAGGACGATCCATGAGTAAACGTTGGTATGTCGTTCATGTCTATTCCGGCATGGAGAAAAGTGTTCATAAAGCGATGCTCGAGCGTATCGAACGCGCTGGTTTGCAAGATTCGTTTGGTCAGGTGTTGGTTCCTTCGGAAGAAGTGGTTGAGTCTAAAGGTGGTCAAAAGTCGATCTCTGAGCGGCGGATTTTCCCAGGCTATGTTCTGGTTGAGATGGAGCTGACAGACGAGACGTGGCATGTGATTAAAAACACACCACGGGTAACAGGATTTCTGGGTGGTTCGGGTAATCGACCCACTCCTATTTCTGAAAAAGAAGTGGCAAAGATTTTGTCGCAGATGCAAGAGGGGGTCGAAAGACCTCGTCCAAAAGTTTTGTATGAAGTGGGTGAGATGGTGCGAGTCAAAGACGGCCCGTTCGCAGACTTCAACGGCAACGTTGAAGAAGTTAATTACGAGAAAAGCAAGGTTCGTGTTTCGGTAGCAATTTTTGGCCGTTCCACAGCTGTTGAGCTTGATTTTAGTCAAGTCGAAAAGACTTAATTTTTTAACCCCGGGGAGCTCGTAGCCGCAAGGCATGAGCGCTTGAACCCGTAAGGAGCAACGCATGGCGAAGAAAATCGTCGGCTTCATCAAGCTGCAAGTGCCAGCTGGTAAGGCCAACCCATCACCACCGATCGGCCCCGCGCTCGGTCAGCGTGGCTTGAACATCATGGAATTCTGCAAGGCGTTTAACGCCAAGACACAAGGCCTTGAGCCTGGTCTGCCCATTCCTGTCGTAATCACAGCCTTTGCCGACAAGAGCTTCACTTTCATCATGAAGACGCCCCCAGCGTCGATCCTGATCAAGAAAGCAGCGGGGATCCAGAAAGGCTCACCGCGCCCACACACCGACAAAGTCGGTAAGTTGACGCGTGCTCAAGCCGAAGAAATCGCCAAAGCGAAAGCGCCTGACCTCACGGCAGCTGATTTGGATGCCGCGGTGCGCACCATTGCTGGTAGCGCGCGCAGCATGGGTATCACGGTGGAGGGTCTCTAATCATGACAAAAGCATCTAAACGCATGGCCGCAGTCGCTCAAAAAATTGATCGCGCCAAGCTCTATCCCGTAACCGAAGCAATCGCTCTCGTTAAAGAGTGCGCAACCGCCAAGTTCGATGAGTCCATCGACATAGCCGTTCAGCTCGGTATCGACCCAAAGAAATCAGACCAACTGGTTCGTGGCTCAGTTGTGTTGCCTGCTGGCACCGGCAAAACAGTTCGTGTTGCGGTATTTGCACAAGGCGACAAGGCCGAGCAAGCAAAAGCTGCTGGTGCAGATATCGTCGGCATGGACGATTTAGCCGAGCAAATTAAAGCGGGCGTGTTCAACTTTGACGTCGTGATCGCCTCGCCAGATACGATGCGTATCGTCGGTACCCTGGGTCAGATCCTCGGCCCACGTGGTTTGATGCCTAACCCCAAAGTGGGCACGGTGACTCCCGACGTCGCACAAGCAGTAAAAAACGCGAAGGCCGGTCAGGTGCAGTACCGCACAGACAAGGCAGGTATCGTGCACGCCACGATCGGTCGCGCTTCGTTTGCCGTTGATCAGCTCCAGACAAACCTGGCTGCATTGGTCGATGCGCTGAACAAAGCACGTCCTTCGGCATCAAAAGGTATCTATCTCCGCAAGCTGGCCGTGTCATCCACAATGGGTGGCGGAGCGCGCGTGGAAGTAGCATCGCTGACGGCGACTCAACAGTAATCGTCAGCAAGTAAAAGACTTTGGGCTGCACTCGGACTTGTCTGGGTGTTGCTGTCAAAGACCGCTGGAGCCCAGTTCGTCGCAAGAGAATCCTCTTTTGCACAGAGCGAAGCTTAATCCCAGGATGTTTCTGGATCCAGCGCAGACGGCGTCCACGGAAGATTTCTTTTTAAGAACTCGACCAGGTTCGCCGCATTCGGTTGATGCAACGGGAATTTTTCCCAGCGCATCTTTTGATGGAGTGTTCAAACCGTGAGTCTCAATCGTCAAGAGAAGGCGATCGTAATCGAGGAAGTCACGACGCAAGTCGCGAAAGCCCAATCGATTGTGGTCGCAGAGTACCGTGGTCTGGACGTCGCCTCTGTCACCGTACTGCGCAAAAAAGCGCGTGAGTCGGGCGTGTATCTTCGAGTCCTCAAAAACTCGTTGGCACGTCGAGCAGTTGCAGGCACGCCTTTCGAGGCATTGTCTTCAAAGCTCGCTGGTCCGCTGATCTATGGCATTAGCGCCGACCCAGTCAACGCCGCAAAAGTGCTTTCCGCCTTTGCGAAAGACAACGACAAGCTAGTCATCAAGGCTGGGGCTTTGCCCAACAGCGTACTTGATGTCAATGGTGTGAAGGCCTTGGCCACCATGCCGTCACGCGAAGAGTTGCTTTCCAAATTGTTGGGCACTATGCAGGCACCGATCGCGCAATTTGTTCGTACCCTCAACGAAGTTCCGACCAAGTTCGTGCGTGGCCTCGCGGCCGTGCGCGATCAGAAACAAGCCGCGTAAGCGGATTGCAGAAACCTCATTGAAAGACACGCGATACCAACCCCTGGCAAATTATTTAATCTGGAGTTCTACAAATGGCTACTAAAGCTGAAATCCTCGATGCAATCTCTGGCATGACTGTGCTTGAGTTGTCCGAGCTAATCAAAGAAATGGAAGTGAAATTCGGCGTGTCGGCTGCTGCCGCTGCTGTTGCGGTTGCAGCGCCCGCTGCTGGCGGCGCAGGTGCTGCCGCTGCTGAAGAGCAAACCGAATTCACCGTCATTTTGACTGAGGTCGGCGCAAACAAAGTTAGCGTCATTAAGGCTGTTCGCGAAATCACTGGTCTTGGCTTGAAAGAAGCTAAAGATCTGGTGGATGGCGCACCGAAGCCAGTTAAAGAAGGTGTTGCTAAAGCTGATGCTGAAGCAGCCAAGAAGAAGCTTGAAGAAGCTGGCGCTAAGGCTGAACTGAAGTAAGCCTGCCTGCATTTGCCCGGGATTGCGATTCGCGCTCCCGGGCGGTTGCGCCTTCAGAAAACCCGTCTTACGTCACCGCTAGTAGGGTTTTCTGAAGTCGTTTTGTAGTACCTGAAGTTCCTGAAGTCATACCCTGTGGCCGTGGTTGACGGCCTTTGTAACCTCGAGTCGGAGTGCTCATGCCTTACTCGTTTACCGAAAAAAAGCGCATCCGCAAAAGCTTCGCGAAGCGTGAGGACGTGCAAGACGTTCCTTTTCTGCTTGCGACACAGCTTCAATCTTACCTAACCTTCTTGCAGGCTGATACGTCGGCCTCTGCTCGTAAAGAGCAAGGGCTGCAGGCAGCATTTAGTTCTATCTTTCCGATCTCCAGCCACAATCATATGGCCAGACTCGAGTTCGTCGGCTATAGCCTTGGCGAACCTGTGTTTGATGTCAAAGAATGTCAGCTGCGCGGTTTGACATATGCCTCTCCTTTGCGTGCGAAAGTGCGCCTGGTGTTGCTCGACCGCGAGGTCAGTAAACCCACTGTGAAAGAAGTGAAAGAGCAAGAAGTCTACATGGGCGAAATTCCGCTCATGACCAGCACGGGCTCATTTGTGATTAACGGCACAGAGCGCGTGATCGTGTCCCAGTTGCACCGCTCGCCAGGCGTGTTCTTTGAACACGACCGCGGCAAGACGCACAGCTCAGGCAAGTTGCTGTTCTCTGCACGCGTAATTCCTTACCGTGGCTCATGGCTCGACTTCGAATTCGACCCCAAGGACGTCCTGTTCTTCCGCGTCGATCGTCGACGCAAGATGCCTGTCACGATTTTGCTTAAGGCGATCGGACTAACGCCCGAGGCGATTCTTTCACAATTCTTCGAGTTCGATCAGTTCGAACTGCAGCCTGAAGGCGGCATGATGGAGTTTGTGGGCGATCGTTGGAAGGGCGAGGTCGCGCGCTTTGACATTACTGACCGTAGCGGCAAGGTGCTTGTAGAAAAAGATAAGCGCGTGAATGCAAAACATTTGCGCGATATCGCTACCGCAAAGATTCAGCGTATCTCCGTGCCCGAAGACTTCCTCATCGGTCGAGTCATTGCAACAAATATCGTTGACGCTGAAACTGGCGAGCTGATTGCTGCTGCAAACGACGAAATCGCAGAAAGTAACTTGGCTAAGCTGCGTACGGCAGGCGTCAAAAACATTCAGACGCTGTATACAAATGATCTCGATCGCGGCCCGTATATTTCGCAAACACTGCGCGCTGATGAAACAGCCGATCAGATGTCTGCCCGTGTCGCAATCTATCGCATGATGCGCCCTGGCGAGCCACCAACCGAAGATGCAGTCGAAGCACTCTTCCAGAGATTGTTCTATTCGGAAGATACTTACGACTTGTCGCGTGTCGGCCGTATGAAGGTCAATAGCCGATTCGGCCGTGGTGACGATATCACTGGCCCGATGACGTTGACGAATCACGACATCCTTGAGACGATCAAAGTCTTGGTCGAGTTGCGCAACGGTCGTGGTCAGATCGATGATATCGATCACCTCGGTAACCGTCGCGTACGCTGCGTGGGCGAGTTGGCTGAAAACCAATTCCGCGCAGGCTTGGTTCGTGTTGAGCGCGCTGTCAAAGAGCGCCTTGGTCAGGCTGAGACTGAAAACCTCATGCCGCATGACTTGATCAACTCCAAACCGATTTCAGCAGCGATCAAAGAGTTCTTCGGCTCGAGTCAGTTGTCGCAGTTTATGGACCAGACGAATCCCTTGTCAGAGATCACGCATAAGCGCCGTGTTTCTGCATTGGGACCTGGCGGTTTGACTCGCGAACGTGCTGGTTTTGAAGTGCGCGACGTGCACCCCACCCATTACGGACGAGTTTGCCCAATCGAGACACCTGAAGGCCCGAACATCGGCCTGATTAACTCGATGGCGCTCTACGCGCGCTTGAATGAATATGGTTTCCTCGAAACACCTTACCGCAAAGCGGTCAGTGGTAGCGTGACAGACCAGATTGAATATCTGTCAGCAATCGAAGAAAGCAATTACGTGATTGCGCAGGCTAACGCCGAGCTCAGCGAAAGCGGCAAATTCACCGACGAACTCGTCGCATGCCGTCAGGCTGGCGAGACGCTCTTGACTGCGCCTGCCAACGTTCATTACATGGATGTGGCACCTTCGCAGATCGTATCGGTTGCGGCATCGTTGATTCCATTTTTGGAACACGACGATGCGAACCGTGCGCTGATGGGTGCGAACATGCAACGCCAAGCAGTGCCTTGTCTGCGTCCTGAAAAATCGTTGGTTGGTACGGGTGTTGAGCGTACCGTTGCAATCGATTCAGGCACAACCGTACAGGCCTTGCGTGGTGGCGTGGTGGATCATGTTGATGCAGATCGTATCGTGATTCGCGTCAACGACGAAGAAAACGTTGCGGGCGAGGTTGGAGTTGATATTTACAACCTGATCAAATACACGCGGTCAAACCAGAACACCAACATCAACCAGAGACCAATCGTTGGCCGTGGCGATATCGTTGTGGCAGGTGACGTGTTGGCGGACGGTGCGTCCACAGACTTGGGCGAGCTTGCGCTTGGCCAGAACATGTTGATCGCATTTATGCCATGGAACGGCTACAACTTCGAAGACTCGATTTTGATCTCTGAAAAAGTGGTGGCAGACGATCGTTACACTTCAATTCACATTGAAGAGCTGACTGTTGTTGCGCGCGACACCAAGCTCGGACCTGAGGAAATCACACGCGACATCAGCAACTTGGCTGAGACACAACTCAACCGTTTGGATGAGTCGGGTATTGTGCATATCGGCGCTGAAGTCCGCGCCGACGATGTGCTGGTTGGCAAGGTCACACCGAAAGGCGAGACCCAGCTCACGCCTGAAGAAAAACTATTGCGTGCCATTTTTGGTGAGAAAGCGTCTGACGTGAAAGACACTTCGCTGCGCGTGCCTTCCGGCATGATTGGTACGGTGATCGACGTTCAGGTGTTCACGCGCGAAGGTATTGTGCGTGACAAGCGTGCACAGGCGATCATTGATGATGAGTTGCGTCGCTATCGTCAAGATTTGAACGATCAGCTGCGTATTGTGGAAAACGACACGTTTGATCGTATCGAGAAGTTGCTGATCAAGAAGACTGTCAATGGGGGTCCGCGTAAGCTTGCAAAGGGCGCGGCGATCACCAAAGAATATCTCGTTGATCTCGATCGCTGGCAGTGGTTTGACATCCGCTTGGCGGACGAGGCTCACGCTGTCGTGCTTGAGCAGGCTAAGGAATCGCTCGAACAAAAACGCCATCAGTTTGACTTGGCGTTTGAAGAAAAGCGTAAGAAACTTACCCAGGGTGACGAATTACCACCAGGCGTTCTGAAGATGATCAAGGTGTATCTTGCCGTGAAGCGTCGTCTGCAGCCAGGTGACAAAATGGCGGGTCGTCATGGAAACAAAGGTGTCGTGTCACGCATTACGCCGGTTGAAGATATGCCACACATGGCAGACGGGACACCGGCTGATATCGTGCTCAATCCCTTGGGCGTTCCTTCGCGGATGAACGTTGGACAGGTTCTTGAGGTGCACTTGGGCTGGGCCGCAAAAGGTCTAGGTCATCGTATTGGTGACATGCTGCGCGACCAGCAAAAGGTCGAGGTCAAGAAGATACGTACGTATCTCGATAAGATGTACAACGGCAGCGGCACAGGTGCGCGCATTAATGAGCTCAGCGACGACGAGGTGATTGAGCTTGCTCAGAACCTGAAGAACGGTGTGCCCTTTGCAACGCCCGTGTTTGACGGGGCAACCGAAGCTGAAATCACCAAGATGCTCGAGCTTGCTTACCCTGACGAAATTGCCCAACAAATGGGTTTGACAGAGTCGCGTACCCAAGCATGGCTCTACGATGGACGCACTGGCGAGCAGTTCGAGCGCCCAGTCACCATGGGTTATATGCACTATCTTAAGTTACACCACTTGGTCGACGACAAGATGCACGCGCGCTCAACCGGTCCTTACTCTCTTGTCACGCAGCAGCCATTGGGCGGTAAAGCTCAGTTTGGTGGCCAGCGTTTCGGTGAGATGGAAGTCTGGGCGCTCGAAGCATATGGCGCGTCGTACACGCTGCAAGAGATGCTCACGGTTAAATCCGATGACATCAACGGCCGCACCAAGGTATACGAAAACATTGTCAAAGGCGATCACACGATCGATGCGGGCATGCCTGAATCGTTCAATGTGTTGGTCAAGGAAATTCGTTCCTTGGCGCTTGACATGGATCTGGAGCGTAAATAATGAAAGCGCTACTCGACCTATTCAAACAGGTTTCGCAAGAAGAACAGTTCGATGCCATCAAAATTGGCATCGCCTCGCCTGAAAAGATCCGCTCGTGGTCTTACGGCGAGGTGCGCAAACCAGAAACAATTAACTATCGCACGTTCAAGCCAGAGCGTGACGGTTTGTTTTGCGCCAAGATTTTTGGTCCTATCAAGGACTACGAATGCTTGTGCGGCAAATACAAGCGCCTTAAGCATCGTGGCGTAATTTGTGAAAAGTGCGGCGTCGAAGTCACCGTCGCCAAAGTGCGTCGCGAACGCATGGGCCACATTGAACTTGCGAGCCCAGTAGCGCACATCTGGTTCTTGAAGAGCTTGCCATCCCGTTTGGGCATGGTGCTTGACATGACCCTGCGCGACATCGAGCGCGTACTCTATTTCGAAGCATGGTGCGTGATCGAACCAGGCATGACTCCGCTCAAGCGCGGCCAGATCATGTCGGATGACGACCACATTGCTAAGACAGAAGAATATGGTGACGACTTCCGTGCCTTGATGGGTGCTGAAGCTGTTCGCGAATTGTTGCGCACGATCGACATCGATCGCGAAGTGGAAACACTGCGCGGTGAATTGAGTGCAACGACGTCAGAAGCGAAGATCAAAAAGATTTCCAAGCGCCTTAAAGTATTGGAAGGCTTCCAGAAGTCCGGGATCAAAGCCGAATGGATGGTGATGGAAGTCTTGCCGGTACTGCCACCAGACCTGCGTCCTTTGGTGCCGCTTGACGGCGGTCGCTTTGCGACCTCCGACCTGAACGATCTCTATCGCCGGGTGATCAACCGTAAC
>CANFEI010000030.1 GCA_947445495.1 Alcaligenaceae bacterium | reverse complement strand
GTTGTTTGGTTGAATAGGATGCTTGGTTAGCTGTGAGCTTAACCTTTTGGGGACAAATATGGGTCAAACCATGACCGAAAAGCTTTATGCAGCGCACACGAAGTCGGGTGCTGCCAAGGCAGGGGACATCGTGATGGTGTCTCCGGATGTTGTATTAATTAATGATGTGAGTGGCACCATTACGATTGAGCAACTTGAGCGCATGCAAGTGGCTGGCCCGCGGTATCCCGAGCGGGTCGTGCTTGTTGCCGATCATTTTTCGCCTGCAAAGGACATCATTAGCGCCCAGTCCATCCGCTTGCTCAGGCAGTTTGGACGCCAATTTGGGATTGAGCACTACTACGACGCGGGTAACGGCGGGATTGAACACACCTTGTTGCCGGAGATCGGCATGATTGGCCCGGGGGGGATAGTCTTTGGCGCTGATTCTCACACCTGTACCGCGGGCGCGTTCAATGCATCGGGAATGGGCTTTGGCTCAACCGACTTGGCTGCCGCCATGGCGCTCGGTGAGTTATGGGTCAAGGTGCCAGAATCAATGCGCATTGATATCGTTGGTTCGCCTCGGCCGTACGTGACCGGCAAGGACATCATCCTCTCGTTGATTGCTGCGATTGGCTCGGATGGGGCGGCCAATTTGTCGATTGAGTTTGGGGGGCCAGGACTATGCCACTTGAACGTCGATGAGCGCATGGCTGTCGCGAATATGGCTGTGGAGGCCGGTGCCGAGACCTGTGTCTTTGAGGCCGACGAGCAAGTGCATGCCTTTGCCGCAGCGCATGGCTGGCGAGCACGCTCAGCGGTGGCGCCGGACCCTGATGCGCACTATCAGTCGAGCCGTGTGATCGACTTGGATGCGCTGGAGCCACTGGTGGCCGTGCCGCCATCCCCCGCAAATGGAACGGTGCTGTCTAAATTGATTGGTACGAAAGTCGATCAGGTTTACATCGGGAATTGTTCCAACGGAACCCTGACCGATTTACGACAGGCAGCCTCGATTTTGCGCGGCCGCAAGGTGAGTCGTGACGTCAGGGTCATCATCGTGCCGGCCACCAATGCGATTTACCGCGAAGCGGCAGCGGAGGGGTTGCTCGAGGTGTTTGCCTCGGCAGGTGCTGCAGTATCTTTGCCTACTTGCGGAGCGTGCTTTGGCGGCCACATGGGGGTGCTTGCGGAAGGTGAAACGGCAATCGCCACGACAAACCGAAATTTCAAAGGCAGAATGGGACATCCTAATTCGCGTGTCTATCTCTCCAATGCTTGGGTTGCTGCGGCGGCAGCCGTCAACGGCGAGATCGTTGATCCAAGTATGCTTGCGGTTATCTAAATAGGTCACAGTCCATGATTTCATCCGTTTGTGTGCATCGTTATGGTGACAATGTCGATACCGATACGATTATTCCTGGCCGCTACCTCACGTTAAGACGCCCTGAAGAGCTTGCCGGACATTGCATGGAGGGGCTGGATCCGGACTTCGTGCAACGTGTCAAGGCCGGTGACATTATTGTGGCGGGTCGAAACTTTGGTTCCGGGTCGTCCCGAGAGCACGCGCCCATCGCGATTCGGGCGGCCGGAATCTCTTGCGTGGTGGCAACGAGTTTCGCGCGCATTTTTTATCGCAATGCGATCAACATTGGGCTGCCGGTGTTTGAGTGTCCTGAACTTGTCGCCGCGGTAAGCACAGGAGATCGTATTGATGTGGACCTCGCTGCTGGTGCGTTCGTCTTCGGTGCAAAACGCTTTGACACGCCGCCATTGCCGCCTGTTATTCAGGCGATTGTCGATGCACAAGGACTCGTGCCTTACATTGTGAATGAGAATAAGCGGCGATCAACCGACGGATCGAATCTATGAGGTTTCAGAGTCGCTGGTTTTGGATCGCTGCTGTTTTATTGGTGGCATTGAATGTCTTTGTCTATTTTTGGTGGGCGAATCGTCCATTAGTCATTCTTAAAACAACCGAGCTCAACCGCGATATCGTCACGGGTTTGCAAAGCGAAGCGAACCGGCTGCAGCAAATTTTGGATGCGGCCTGCGGGACACCAGGCCTAGAGTCTTACAAGAGAGGGGAGATCGGGCCTGTGCAACCCGTAGCCACAGGATCCCCCGCCACGCCACCTCTCGAACCGAGTGCTTCGCTCCTTGCGCAGGATAAGCTGGTGGCGCTGCTTGATGCGGCGACCGTCAGAGTTCTCGTGTTTGGTGCGAGCAATAAATATCAAGGCCACGGGACAGGTTTTTTTATTGATCAAAATACGATTGTCACCAATCGGCATGTAATCGAGAGTGGTCGCTCCTTTGCCATCACCAGTCGAGTCCTTGGCAAACAACCGATCCCGGTTCGTCTAATCGCCGCGACGCGCGATTCTGAATACACCAACCCTGACTTTGCAATTTTGCGCGCAGATAAAGTGCCAGCGGGCATCGCCAAGCTTGCGATCGCGACCGAGCCCCAAGTGCTACAAACGGTGGTTGCAGCGGGTTATCCAAGTTCGGATATCCGTGTGGATGCGGATGTGGTGACACCCAACACTGTCTTTTCGCAAGGCGAGGTGAGTGTTCTCCAGCGGCAGCGCAATAACATGGTGCTGGTCTTGCATACCGCAAAGATTGCGACGGGCAGTTCTGGAGGGCCCTTGGTCAATCGCTGCGGCAATGTGGTGGGTGTCAATACCTTTATCGGCGCCCAGGAAGATAAGTTTAGTGATCGTTCGCTGTATGCGCTATCGGCTGCGGCCTTGCGTACATTCCTGGATCAAAATGGTCAGTCGTATACAAAAATGTCGAGCGAATGCATCTCGGCTCCTAAGAACTGACGGTCAACGGACAGAGACGATTCATCATGCAAACTTTGCCAGTTGTCACACAGCGAAAACTTATCGATGTCAAGGGGATAAACGGCCAGCCGGTGTTCACCTATTATCAACAGTTGGTGAACCTGTTGCAACGCGACGCCGGTCAACCACCGCTCGCACCGTTTTTTGCAGAGCCTGTAGTCAATCCACTTAAGGGCGCGATAGCTTGGTCTACCAAGTTATCTGGTGAGGTCAGGTCCTTTGAGGCGCTCAGTCCAGCAGAAAAAATTAACGTTGCGCAGAAACTGTCTGCGAATTGTCAACGGGTTCGCGCGCTCGCTCGGCAGATTTCGGGCGATGGCGTGTCGTCTGCCTCTGCGCATGGTGCGCAAGCCTTGTTGGCCATGCTCTCTACGCCTGATGCGCTGAACTCAGTGTTCGTGGTGGGCGACCAACTGGTTATCGCCCAATGGGGGTGTATGCCCTATGGCGATAAATCGACTGATTTCGATCTCGATACGCGTTTTGCGCAAGCCTGGCGCCCAGCTGAAAAGATTATTGCGACCCATAAAGCCAAGTCCGACTTATCGGAAAAGCAGTCTGGCACGGGTGTGCTCCCTTGGCTGATCTTGCTCGCGTTGTTTTTACTACTGTTGGCGGGGCTGACCAATCGACAGTGGATCGGCTTTGTCACAACGGGTGCAAGTGCGCAAGAAGAAACGGCGCTTCGTGCGCGCATCGAACAGTTGTGGACGCAGATTGGCGTGAAGTCCCAATCGTGTACACCTCCGGTGGTCGCACCGCCTCCCGCCACTGTTGTGGCCCCACCGACCGTCGCCGAACCGAGCGCAGTAAGTAGCTCCGAAATCGATCGCCGCTTGCAGGCAAACGATGTCACGCAGGGTAAGTACATCAACGTGGCGCTTGCTTGGCAGGGACAGGCCGATCTTGATTTGCTGGTGGTACAGCCCGACGGCGTCACCATTAGCATGTACAACGACCATGTTCGCAAATCACCTAGCGGCGGTAGTTTGGATATCGATGCGAATGCCTGTCAGAAAATGTCTGGCTGCGCCACACGTCCCGAACCCATTGAGAATATTTCGTGGAATGAGAAGCCCGGAAGTGGTCGATACCAAGTTCGCGTCAATATGTTTAGTGCCAATGCTCCGTTAGCAGAAAGAAAAGATGTTCCTTTCACAGTCGTCGTCACAATCGATGGGAAGAAAAATACTTACGAAGGTGTTGTCAAAGTCAGTGATATGGTTTGCGCAGACCGCTGTCACAGCAAAGCCCCCATTAACCTAGCTTTTTTTGTTGTCCCGTAAGCATGGTTGATGTCACGAAAGATTCTCTGACGTACGCAATGTCGGGTAGCAAGGCACATCGGCGTGCCGTCGCGGATGCGTTGAATGTCTTTGCTCCTCACAGAGTGTTGGACATATGTTGTGGGGACGGATGGTTGCGCAATGCGCTGGCACCTCCCGTCATCATTGATGGTATCGATTTTTATTCACCGGCTCCCCAGGGGTATGGCTTATTCGTTCCCGCAGATTTCAATGCTGGAGTGCCTGATGAAGTTGGACATTACGATGCGATTGTTTGCTGCGAGGCAATGGGGTATCTGCAAAATCCAGGCAGTTTTGTCCAGAGCGTACGGCAACATTTAAATGCTCGTGGACGTTTCGTGTTGTCGGTGCCTAATCCGAATTATGTCGGTGCACGGGTCAATCACCTGATCCAAGGTTATCCCAGGTCTTACTCTTGGTTCGCGCAAAACGATACGCCAGAGCCCCATATGCCTTGGCTGAGTCTCGGACTATTCCAGCTCTGGTTGTTGTTGGGCCTGAATGGTTTCGAAGAAATTTCTGTACATGATGTGGATGAATCAAAGCCGCGCCGAGTCTGGGAACATGGCTTGGGTTGGATCGTGAAAAACTATGCGCGACGTCAGTTTCGCAAGGCGGATTCCGACAGCTTACGTATGTTGTGGTCGCAGGCCTTGTCGGATCAGGTGGTCTATGGCCGACAGCTTGTGATCTCTGCTGTCGCGAAGTCATAACGCCTTGGCGCTGGTTTAAATGCACACTGTTGCCTAAAAGTTTGAATAACGAAGAAAAGAAGAATACTGATGAGTCCCGTATCTAAGGTGGTTCCAGATGTCTCGCGCCAATTAGCGAAATTCACCGCTGAGTTTGAATGGAATGACGTTCCCGAACAGGTGCGACATGAAGCGAAGCGCTCTTTATTGAACTACTTTGCAACCGCGCTTTCAGCGTGTTATGACCCCACAATTGAGAAAGCGCTACGCGTGTATGGCGCGTTTTCCAATTCGCAACAAGCCACGATTATTGGGCGTGTCGAGCGGATGGATGTGCTCACCGCTGCAGCGATTAATACGATCGCTGCAAACGTTTTTGATTTTGACGATACACATATCCCCACGATTATTCACCCGACCGCCCCGGTGGCGTCTCCAGTGTTTGCTTGGACACAAGCGCGTGCGGTGACGGGTGTGGAGGCACTCTTGAGCTTCATCGTCGGGGCAGAAGTGGAGTGTCGAATTGGTAATGGGGTATCGCCCGGGCACTACGCGCGCGGTTGGCACATCACCTCGACCTGCGGAGTATTTGGTTCGGCCTGTGCGTCGGCCCGATTGCTAGGTCTGACAGAGCAACAGTCTCTTTGGGCGCTTGGGTCCGCCTCGGTGCAAGCCGGGGGCTTGGTTGAGTCGCTTGGTACGATGGCTAAAAGCGTGAGTATGGGTAACGCGGCGCGAAACGGAATGATTGCAGCGCTACTTGCGCAGCAGAATTTTGATGGTCCTAAGGCCCCAATTGAAGGGGTGCGTGGGTTTATGCCGGTGACTTGCGATGTGCCGGATTTCGATGCGGTGGTGTCAGACTTAGGAAGTCGATGGGAGCTACTGCAGAATACGTACAAGCCTTATCCTTGCGGTGTTGTGCTTAACCCCGTGATTGATGCCTGTTTGGACATCGCCAGCGATGCACAGTTTGTGCAGCGGTCGGCGCAGAACATTTCCCGTATTGAATTGGTGGGTCGCCCCTTACTGAAGCAGCGTACCGATCGCCCTGGTATCCGAACCGGTCGAGAGTCACAAGTGAGTGCACAGCATGCGGTGTCGGTTTCGCTCGTGCGAGGGCGGGCAGGGCTGGCTGAGTTTAGTGATGAGGCTGTTGCCGATCCCGCGCTTCAGGCGCTGGGTCAAAAGGTTTGCTTTATCGAAGATAGCGAGTATGGTGTTGAAGCAGCGACAGTCAGAGTTCACTGGGCAGACGGTTTTATCTTGAGCCGTACCGTTAAGGTGCCGCAAGGCTCGACGGGCAAGCCGCTGACTGACGCTCAGATTGAAGAAAAATTGCGCATGTTATGTGCGTATGGGAAATCAGGGGTTCAGGTTGAGCCCTTGATTGATGCCGTGTGGTCGCTGGATCGCGCACGCGATGCCGGCGCGTTGATGACGTTTGTTTCTGGAAAAACTTAAGGAGTTGGTCATGTCAATTGTTCGCTCAGTCAAACAACGGAGAGTCGCTCAATGAAGAATACATTCTTGGTTGCAGTCTGTTCATTGCTCGCTATGACGTCCGGTATGGTGCAGGCACAGACGGCCCCGGCGAAAGCTTGGCCCACTCAGCCGATCCGCATGATTGTTCCGTTCCCTGGTGGCGCGAGCACGCTCGATGCAGTGGTACGACTGATGTCTGTTGAAGTTGGGCGCGATCTCGCCAATCCTGTGATCGTAGAGAACAAGCCTGGCGCTGGAACAGTCATCGGCGTCGATGCGGTGGCCAAGGCGACTGATCAGCACACCTTTGGTGGAGTGGCCAATAGCTTCACTGTCAACCAGACGCTCGTCAAGGCGTTGCCTTACAAGACGCTGGATGATTTGGCTCCAGTGATTTTGCTGGCGAAGACTGCCAACGTACTCGCAATCAAACCCAGCCTGGGCATTAATAACCTGCAAGAGTTGATTGCGTACGCCAAGAAGAATCCTGGCAAACTTTCTTACGGATCCTTCGGTAATGGCACGACTCCGCACTTTGCGGGTGAGATGCTCAAAACTATGGCTGGAATCGATATGGTGCATGTACCTTACAAGGCACAGGGCCCTGCGCTGACTGATTTGTTGGCGGGCAACATCGACCTGATGTTTGGGAATCTACCGGATTTCATCGCCCATATTCGTAGCGGCAAACTTAAGGCGCTTGGGACCACTTATTTGACCCGAGCACCTCTCGCGCCAGAAATTCCAACGATCGCTGAGCAAGGTCTCCCGAAGTTTGAGACGGACTCTTGGTACGGGATCATCGCTCCGGTTGGGACCGCGCCGCTTGCAATTTCTACAATGAATGCGGCACTCAACAAAGTGTTGCAAGATCCTGCCATCAAGAAAAATCTAGCTGAGCGCGGCATTGAGATTATCGGAGGCACTCCCGGTGCGTTTGGTGAGCACATCCGTGCAGAGGTG
Organism: Alcaligenaceae bacterium; assembly: GCA_947445495.1. The sequence continues at coordinate 1,610 of CANFEI010000030.1, read as the reverse complement.
GCAAAATATGCGCAGATTGTGAAGTCTTCAAATATGAAGATTGATTAGATTGCTTCGGTAAAAATTTATGGTTTCATTTTTTCTTTAGGTTGTAAAACTATGTCTCAAACACAAGCCTCAAAGCCATTGCGTGTTGCCATCGCAGGTCTGGGTGCCATCGGTAAGTCGATTGCCAAAAGTCTCGCTGCCGGCAAAGTGCCAGGGGTGGTCTTGACTGCCGTCTCGGCCAAGGATCATGTCAAGGCGGCGAGTTTTGTTTCTTCGCTGGCACATCCGGTCAAGGTGTTGACCATTGCCAACCTAGAGCCCGAGGCCGATTTGGTGATCGAGTGCGCACCCGCGGCCTTGTTGTCTGAGATCGTCACGCCATTTCTAAAGGCAAAGAAGCAAGTGGTAGTGTTGTCTGTGGGTGCGCTTCTGTTTCATCCAGAGCTCATCGAGGCCGCCAAGACACAGGGCGGTGTGATTCATGTTCCTACGGGCGCCTTGATCGGCTTAGACGCCATGATCGCGGCGGCCGAGGGGACGATTCACACCGTACGTATGGTCACGCGCAAGCCACCAAACGGACTGGCTGGCGCACCGCATCTGATTCAGAACAACATCAGCATCGAGGGTTTAACTGAAGCTAAGAAGGTGTTTGAGGGCAATGCACGTGATGCGGCCAAGGGCTTTCCTGCAAACCTAAATGTGGTGGTGGCGTTGGCGTTAGCCGGAGTGGGTCCAGAAAAGACCTTGCTCGAAATCTGGGCAGACCCAGGCGTAGTGCGTAATACGCATACGATCGTGGTGGATTCCGATTCAGCGAAATTCACCATGACGATGGAGAACATTCCCTCTGAAAACCCGAAGACAGGTCGAATTGTTGCGCAGAGCGTGATCGCTCTGCTGCGCAAGATGCAGTCGGGCTTTAAGGTTGGGACATAGCAAGAGGTAGATCAAGCGTGGTGACTCGTGTGAGTTCACGCTTGTAAGCCTTGTCATCGAAGGGCCGAGCGCGATGCATGGTGGTCCGGTTGTCCCAAATAACCAGATCACCTAGAGCCCACTCGTGGCTATACAGAAACTCTCTGCGCGTCGCGTGCTCGATCAGATCCTTGAGCAGTAAGCGCCCCTCAGGTACTGGCCACTCTGTAATGTGCGCAGCATGTGAGGCGAGGTACAGAGACTTTCTGTTTGAGTCAGCAAACTTTCTGACGAGCGGATGTGTTGCGCCGGGGAGTTTTGCACTTTCTTCGGGCGAAAAATCAAAACCCATCGTGTGGCGGGAGTAAACGATCGAATGATAAGTGTGAAGATCTTCGATTGTCGCCTTCGTACCCGCATCTAGCGCGTCGTAGGCTGCACGCATATCGGCAAACTCTGTGTCGGCACGCACCGGTGGAATGTTTCGGGCGTAGAGCATCGAGTAGCGACCTGCCGGTTCTTCAAACGAGGCATCAGTGTGCCAGATGCGGTTACTAATGCCATTCATTCTTCGGCGATCGGCTGCTTCGAGGATGTTGCCGTCCTGGCCGACGTTTGAAATATCCGTCAAGGCCTCGTTACCAAACCGATTCTTGCTTAGAACGGAAGAGGATGTTTTGCTATGCAGCACCCCGTCGAGGCGT
>CANFEI010000029.1 GCA_947445495.1 Alcaligenaceae bacterium | reverse complement strand
ACTTTCGCACCAATTTGCATTGCAATACGATGACCATCCCCAGTAGCCGTCGTGTTAATAGCGTCGACCAACGCAACATCAGCGTTTGCCAAACTCGCCTTTAAGTCTCCTGCCGCGCTGTAGTCTCCGCTTGCCAAGACCACTCCACAACGCGTGCGTATCTTCTGCATCACGCCGTCCGGCGTGCGAACCTGCGCGCCGACTACACGGTCACCCTCAAGCAACAAGCTATCCAAGGCGGTATTCATCCGCATGTCCACTCCTAGCTGCTGACAGTGGCGTGTCAAATGATAGGCAAACGACTTGGAGTTCGGAACGACGTTATGCATGCGCGCAACACGATGTGGGGGCTCTTCTTCAGGTCCAACGAACACCACACCTAAGCTCATCAACCAGTCAATCATCTCCGAAGTATTGTCGACAAGGATACGCCGTAACGTTAAGTTGTCGCGTGGCGCAAGCTCACCGGCGTGCTTTGCCATGTCCTCAAAGTGTGCGTCGGTACTGTCTATAATCCCCGCTCGACGCTGATGGGGCGTGCCGGTTGCGGTAATGGACCCTACCGACCATGAGGTCGAACCGCCTGTTTCAGCATTTTTTTCTAAGAGGATGACTTTACGTCCAGCCAACGCGGCCTCTGATGCGGCCGCCAAGCCAGCACCACCCCCGCCCACCACTAGAACGTCTATATCAATCGTTGTTGCCACGTTATCTTTACCTCAAGGAATAATCTTTTGCGTTCTAAAGAAATCAAAACCTTTCAACCACATCGTGGACGTATTCACGCGCTCATGAAAACCATCTCTGGCGGCCTTACGCATATCCGACACGACATCCCATTGCAACGACATCACGTAATCACCATAAGGCCATTGCGCCAGCGCTGCTAAGTCTGAATTCTGTAAGCCATACTTACTCGTCATATGCAGCCACGTCTGTGTATGCTGACGTGCAAAATCAGCAAACGTGCAGTCTTCTGGAGCACCGCACTCCATCTCAAAATATTGGGCAAATAGCGGCCAGAGTTCAGACCAACTCATCGGATCGCCATTCACAATGTTGTAGGCCTGATTCGCACAGCGCGAATCCGTCATCATCCACGTTACCGCACGCGCCAGTGTTGGCAACCAAGAGAACTGCGTTTTAGCCCGATAGCTACGCAGCGTCCCGGGGTAGACAAGCGGTAAACCTAGCTCACGCAGAATCGATGCATACAGACCCACGATCAGAATCATGTTTCGTGACTCATCGGTGCGATAGTTACAGAACGCATGTGGTCGAGATATCGACCACGACCACTTTCGTCCGCGCTGACGCTCTTGGAGCAAGCCCTGCTGTTCGTAATAAAAACTATTGAAGTTTCCGCACGCATCATCTTCTTGATAAGGCGTGGGACGCTCTCGCACCGTATGACCGTAATATTTTGTGCCGTGCACCAAATGGATATGCTGCAAGTTTCCTGACGCCGGGTTCAAGGCATTGAGCAAGTTTTCCAACATCCGCACGTTGGTCTCTCGCGACTCGAGTTCTCCACCAAAGTGATCAAAGCGTGCCGCATACAGAACGTGGGTCACACTAGTTATCGCGGCAAGCTTATCAGCACAGTCTTGTGCATTGGTGAGATCAAGTGCCAACATTGGATAGCGGGCATCCGGCTTCGGCGCACGCGCAAGACCGATTGGATTCCATCCACCCTGCTCGAATAAATGCGCACCGACACTGCTGCCGATTTGGCCTGTCGCACCTGCAATCAAGGTTAGTCGCGAGGAATTCACTTTGCTTTAGTCTGGAAGGTATATCGCAAGATCTGCATGATTCGATAGGCTCAGTAACTGGTCTTGAGCGATGACACAAATACCCCGGTATGGAGTGCTGTAGTCCAGGCCAACAGTTTTTAGCCACACAAAGGGTAGCGTACGATCCGCGAACGTCGCAGTCGGCTGATCCGTCACGATGAGCGCTTGATCACGGTACAACCGCGGCGCAACCACCGCATGCCCTTCACGCTCCCCTTCAAACAAATTACGCTTGTAGTAGCGCTTATCAATCAGATCAATCCAGGGCCCCATCCCGCGTATTGTTTGATAGTACGGATCAACAAACACCTCAGGGGAACGAATGGTGTACATCGCTAGTGATGGCGGCCAGCTAGGTATTTGCGTACAAAAGCGCTGCGCTGAATCGATTCCATCCACCGTGCACATGATCCGTAAGTGCTCAACATACCACTCTCGCCAAGCTGCTTCACCGGCGGGATCAGTGATCCCGCTTTGGCTCATAAAGATCATCTAGTTCATCTCAAGACCGGAGCCCTTAATGACGGGTCCCCATTTTTTTGTTTCTTCAGCAATATGTTTCGAGAACAATTCGGGCGCACCACCCACAGGCTCGTAGCCCATTTGAATCAGCCGCTCGCGCATCGCAGGATCAGCGAGAACCTTGTTAAAGGACGCGTTGAGTCGTTTAATTGCCGCGGCTGGCGTTCCAGCGGGCACGAGAAACCCATTCCACGAAGTGACTTCGTATCCAGGCACAGCGACCTCTGCGATGGTGGGTAGGTCTGGCACACCCGGCGAACGCTTCGCACTAGTGACCGCCAACGCACGAAGCTTCCCGCCTTTCACGTGTGGCAACAAGGGCGCAGGTTCACCGAAAATCAAATCGATCTCACCAGACAGAATCGCATTGGTCGCGGGTGCACCGCCTTTATAGGGCACATGCTGCAGCTTGACGCCCGCCATATCGGCGAACATTTGGCCTGCCAAGTGATTGATAGCCCCGTTACCGCTTGAGCCATACGTCAGTTTGCCTGGATTGGCTTTGGCCGCAGCGATAACGTCCGCCACCGATTTATAGGGACTATCCACCCTGACCGTTAGCAACTGAGGGACCGAGGCTACAAACACAAGCGGCGCAAAGTCACTTTCTTCAAAAGGCATCGTCTTATACAAATGTCGATTAATAGAATGCGTGCCTGAATAAGCAAAAACGACCGTATAGCCGTCTGGCGCGGAACGTGCAGCAGCTGTTGCACCGATATTGCCCGCAGCACCGCCGCGGTTATCGATAATGATTTGTGTACCGAGGTCGTCTCCGACCGCTTTCGATAACAAGCGAGAGACCACATCCGCTCCGCCACCGGGTGGCCACGGGACAATCAATTTAATCGGTTTGTCAGGATAGGTTTGCGCTTGTACATACGAAGGTACAAAGGACAGACTAACCAAGGCCAGTAGTGCGTAAATAACTTTATGCATGATCGCTCTCTTTCAATATTGTTGACGATCCACTTCAATCCAGACCGTTTGTCTCTGCGAGATTTGCGCTTCCTAGCATAATTTAAATTTGTGAATTCACCTAGATTTTCCATAGACGAGCGCACGCTGTCGGGCAAAATAATCGATAACAACTGGCGTTATGAGGTTTTGCTTAGGCGGCCGCGCGACCAAGCCTGTCAGCCGCGCCTAACCATTGGGTGCCGTCGGGAACGTTTTCCCAGAGGATCCTCTCGTAGCCCGCCTGATCCAAGGACCGCAGCGTTGCAAATAGCGCCTGACTATACGCGACGGGATCTTTAGGCATCGTCACCCAATCTACGCTCGCACGTCGAATATGCGCCTCTGCACGCAGCGTCATGGTCACACAAACAATTTTTTGATGATCGGGCATCGCAAGCGTGCGCGCGGCATTCTGCATGGCCGCAGCAGACAAGAGCGTTAAGGGCGTGCGCGGGGCGTAATGAGACTTGAGTGCGCCCGATACGCGCGGCGCCTGAGCATCCGCATCGCGCACTGGTTGCGCCAACACGGCGGCAATCTGCCCAGCGCTGATATGCCCAGGACGCAGCAAGACGGGTCCAACGCCCGTGTCTAGTCGAGACAGATCGATAATGGTCGACTCAATTCCAACGGTGCTCGCCCCGCCTTCCAATATCGACAAACCCTGGGCTGTAAGTTCCGGAAACTCATCGCGCACATGGGCAACAAGCGTTGGTGAGACTCGACCAAACTTGTTGGCCGAGGGGCCCGCGATGCCCCCCTGCCCAGAGGCCTTGGTCGCAGCAAACGCGCGAATCAAACGCTGCGCGACAGGATGGGACGGACAGCGCAGCCCCACACTATCTTGACCCCCACTCACTACATCGGGAATATGTGCCGCGCGCTTCAAAATCAAGGTTAACGGCCCAGGCCAGAATGCATCAATCAACAACTGCGCCTCAAGCGGAACGGTGTCAGCCCAATAGGCTAGATCGGCTTCCGGCGCGACATGTACGATCACGGGATGATTCTGAGGCCGACCTTTTGCACGATAGATGCCGTTGACCGCGTCGATATTTTCGGCATCGGCACCCAGGCCATAGACTGTTTCAGTTGGAAAGGCCACAAGGCCGCCCTCGGACAGCACCTTGACCGCACGATCAATCTGCGCATCGGACGCAAAAACCTGACCACTCACGGCCTGGCTATCCAAGTGAACTTGCTTCACAGCCATCACGCATGCGCTCGCACATCATGTCGTCGCAGCGACAGGTAATCGCAAGAGACCGACCACCTGATTGGCCGCATCGACCGCCTCGGCAAGGCTGCGACCCGTGCAATTGACATGACCCATCTTGCGGGCGCGTCGCGCCTCCCGCTTTCCATATAAATGCAGAGAAGTTCCTTTGATTGCCAGCACACCCGCCCAGTTAGGTTCGGCCTGCACTTCATCCTGCCCGGGATACCATACATCACCCAAAATATTCAACATCACAACAGGTGCCAGCAGACGAGTGCTCCCTAAGGGCAACCCAGCCATGATCCGAGCCTGCTGCTCGAACTGACTCGTCACACAGGCATTCATACTGAAATGACCACTGTTATGTGGACGCGGTGCAATCTCGTTGACCAGCAACTGACCGTCACTCAACACAAAGAATTCCACGCACATCACGCCTTCGTATTTCAAGCCGCGCGCAATCGCTAGTGCCGCTTGCGTCGCACGTTCTGTCATGGCGGCCGGTTGGGTGTCGAGTGTCGAGACAGCCAAAATACCTTGCTCGTGCACATTGCGCGCAACCGGAAACACTTCACAGGCCCCATCGAGCCCACGCGCCAGCACGACTGACAGTTCTTCTTTCAGATCAAGCATCGTCTCGAGCACGCACGGCACGCTTCCAAACTCTGCAAAGGCTTGAAGCGCCTCGTCGCAACTCTGCACTCTGGCCTGCCCTTTGCCGTCATACCCTAAACGTGCAACCTTTAGGATTCCCGGATAAAGTGTTGGGGGTGCCGACCGCAAGTCCGTCTCAGTATGAATCGCAGCATAGGGTGCGACAGCGACCCCTTGCGACACAATAAAGGCCTTCTCTGCAATGCGATCTTGAGCGATCTCAACCGCATGCGCGCCTGGTGTGACACGACAGTGGGCGGCGAGCCTCTGCAAGCTTTGCGCGGGTACGTTTTCAAACTCAGTCGTGACGGCACGGCAACGTTGAGCGAGCTTAAGTAGCGCCGCTTGGTCGTCATACTCAGCCTGGATGTGCATATCAGCGACTGAGGCGGCAGGGCCTTCACTTGCAGGATCCAATACCGCCACGCGATAACCCAACGCCTGAGCCGCATGGCAAAACATACGACCCAGTTGACCGCCACCCATCAAACCTAACCACTCACCCGGTGCAATCACAAAGGTACCTTCATCGCACGCGCGGCCTCAGTCTGTCGCGCACGAAACGCCTTGAGTTTTTCCCGCAAGACGGCGTCCGTCGTGGCCAGGTTGGCAATCACATGCAGCGCCGCGTTGGCAGCACCCGCTTCACCAATCGCAAAGGTCGCGACTGGGACACCCTTAGGCATTTGTACAATCGAAAGTAAGGAATCTTCACCGCGCAAATAACGCGAGGGGACTGGAACACCAAAGACAGGCACCTCGGTCAAGGCGGCGATCATGCCAGGCAAATGTGCAGCGCCACCAGCTCCCGCTATGACTGCGCGCAAACCACGGCCAGCGGCGGCGGCACCGTACTCCGCCATGTCCAAAGGCATGCGGTGCGCAGACACCACGCGCGTCTCGCACGCGACGCCAAAGTCATTGAGCATGGCGACCGCATGCTGCATCACCTCCCAATCACTCGAGGACCCCATGATGACACCAACAACGGGTGTGGCAGAGCTAGCAGGTGCGTTCATAACAAACCCTTTTTACGCCGTGAGTCGATCAAGTGCTTCGCGATATTTGGCGGCAGTTTTGGCGATCACATCCGCCGGCAATCTTGGTGCAGGTGGGGTCTTGCCCCAGTCTTGTGTTTCAAGCCAATCACGCACAAATTGTTTATCAAAGGACGGCGGGCTCATCCCTTCTTTGTAGCCATCGGCAGGCCAAAAGCGTGACGAGTCCGGTGTCAACACCTCATCCATTAGGTGCAAGGTGCCGTTAGCATCCAGACCAAACTCAAATTTTGTATCGGCAATCATGATGCCTTTCGTTGCTGCAAACGTTGCGGCCTCGGAATACAAACGTAGTGTGACCTCGCGAATACGCTCAGCCATTTCACGCCCGACTTCTTTAATCACGTGATCGAAATCAACGTTCTCATCGTGCAGACCAACCTCGGCCTTGGCAGCCGGCGTAAAAATCGGTTGTGGCAACTTACCCGCCTGCTTCAAGCCCGCGGGCAAGGCAATTCCACATACAGCGCCTGACTGTTGATAGTCTTTCCAACCCGAACCGATCAAATAGCCACGCGCAACGGCTTCAACCATAATGGGCTTTAACCGCTTGACCACCACCGCACGGCCGACCACCTGATCGCGCTCCTCGGCCATCACGACCTCTTCCGGTTTCACGCCAGTAGAATGATTGGGCAAGATATGCGCCAACTTCTCGAGCCAAAAATCTGTCAGCTCTTTCAAGACCTGACCTTTGCCCGGAATGGGGTCATCTAGGATCACGTCGAATGCGGAAATCCGATCAGAGGCCACGATAAGCAACTTATCATCACCCACTGCGTACATGTCTCGCACCTTGCCACGCGCCAGTAGCGGCAAGGACTTAATACTGGATTGATACAGCGCTGCAGGCACTATTGCACGACCTGCGACAGCTTGCCGGCAGAATACTGAGCCGCTACATCTTTAAGAGGAATCACTTTGATCTTGCTCGCTTGGCCAGCTGTACCGAATTGTTGGTAACGCGCGATGCAAATACCTTTTGCGGCTTCACGTGCTGGCTTCAAATATTCGCGCGGATCAAACTTGCCGGGGTTTTCTGCGAAGAAGCGACGGATCGCACCGGTCATGGCTAAACGGATATCGGTATCGATGTTGATCTTGCGCACACCGAACTTGATGGCTTCTTGAATTTCTTCCACAGGCACACCGTAAGTTTCTTTCATGTCACCACCGAACTGACGGATCTCCGCCAACAGTTCTTGTGGGACGCTTGAGCTGCCGTGCATCACCAAATGGGTATTCGGCAAACGCTTGTTGATTTCTTTTATACGCGAAATCGACAAAATATCGCCTGTGGGCTTGCGCGTGAATTTATATGCGCCATGGCTCGTACCAATTGCGATCGCCAAGGCATCGAGTTGGGTTTTGCGTACAAAGTCAGCAGCCTGCTCAGGATCCGTCAGCAACTGATCCATGGTCAGTTTGCCATCAGCGCCATGACCGTCTTCTTTGTCGCCTTGCATGGTCTCAAGCGAACCCAAACAGCCGAGTTCACCTTCAACCGTGACGCCCAGCTTGTGCGCCATGTCGACCACTTGTTTAGTGACGGCGACGTTATAGTCGTAGTCGGCAATGCTCTTGCCATCTTCTTTGAGCGAACCGTCCATCATGACGCTCGAGAAGCCAAGATCAATCGCACCCTGACAAATCTTTGGTGATTGGCCATGATCCTGGTGCATCACCACTGGAATATGTGGATAGGACTCCACGGCGGCTTGGATCAAATATTTGAGGAAGCCTTCGCCCGCGTATTTGCGCGCGCCAGCGCTTGCTTGCATGATGACAGGGCTATCCGTTTGGGCAGCCGCTTCCATGATGGCCTGCACCTGCTCGAGGTTGTTCACGTTGAAAGCGGGGATGCCGTAGCCATGCTCGGCGGCATGGTCCAAAAGCTGGCGCATAGAGACGATTGCCATGAAGAATCCTTTTTAGAGCAAAATGTAGGGGTTACACACAAATTAGCCCACTATTTTACGGTAGCACGCCCATATTTGCCCCGATTCGGGTCAAAACCTTATTCCACACGTTTTTTCTCCACTAAAGAGCCCCCACATGCCCCTTGGCGCCACTGTCCAGCCAGCCTCACCCGCCACGGTTTCTTGGCTTGTGGACGACCAATCCCACACGCTCGCCTGGCGCTCTGAGAACGGCTGGGTGCCCCCGAAGCGCTGCATCGTCGCCGATGACACCATGACAGCCGACATCGCCTACCGCCACGCCAGCGAAGGGGTGGGACTCATCTGGACGGGGGACTTTCAAAACGCTCGGCAGCTGCTGCAAGCCCTTGCCCGACGGGTAGCAAAGCGACGCACAAAGTTCGCCGAGATGCCCTATCCAGAACGATTTCACCAGGTCAGACTGGCACGCGCCCAGCGGGCACGCACATTAGGCATGCTGTGCCTACCCTTTGGCGCACATCACGCGCTCGGCCACCGTCGTGCGCCGGATGTCCAACCAGTATGTTTTCAGGCACACGGTGACGCCGCCGCGGGCTATGTGATGCCCATGACCGAGTTACTGGGCCTGATCAGTGCCTACGAATGGCGCAAAAGCGGCATCACAATCGACGGATTAGCGGCACCGATTTACGCGCACTACGGCGTCTTCGCGCCAACCCGAGCCGAATATATCGAACTGATTCGTCGAACACCGCTTGCGCAACCAAAAGTTAAGCGCGCCTTCGATCTTGGCACGGGCACAGGTGTGCTGGCAGCACTGATGATTCATAAAGGCGTCGAACACGTCATCGCGACGGACACCAGCACGAGAGCCCTTGCCTGTGCCAAGCAGAATATT
>CANFEI010000028.1 GCA_947445495.1 Alcaligenaceae bacterium | reverse complement strand
TACAGCTTTTTTCACAACGGTTCGGTTGTTGTGAATAGCAATAAATCGTGGAAAACAATCCAAGAGTTTATTGAATACGCAAAAGCGAATCCGGGTATGTCATACGGGACAGCCGGTTCTGGTGGAATTCCAACGGGGTCTCAGCAGCTTGGTGTGATTGCTTTGGAGAAGTGTAAGGGCTTGACGTTCAAGCACGTACCAACCAAGGGTGGAACAGAAGCCAATACGATGCTGATGGGTAACCATTTTGATTTCACTTCAGGTTCAGGCTCGCATAACCAGTTGCTCAAAGACGGCGTGTTTAGGCAACTTGTTCTGTTTCAGAACGAACGTGATCCAAATTTTCCAGATGCCCCAACCTTGAAAGAAATCGGTTGCCCTTGGGATAACCCACCAAATAGCGGGATTGTGGTCATCGCGCCGACTGGGATGCCAGATGATGTATTTAAAAAATTGGAAGAGACTTTCACAAAGGTGGTGCAGGGAAAGGAGTTTCAAAACATGCTGAAACAAAATTTCCTACCGTATGATTTCAAGACCAGCAAGCAGATGGCTGAGATTCGAAACGACGAAGTCATCTGGTACGACAAGTACCTACGAGAAATCGGACGCATAAAGTAATCACAAGTTAAACACTATCGGTAAAGGAACAGTCATGAATAAAATAATGTTGTGTATCGCATTAATTGGGTCGGCACTTGTTGGAACCTCTGCGCAGGCGCAGTCAACCGCGGAAGCCTTTCCGAATAAACCGATTCGGTTTGTTGTGCCCTTTCCACCAGGCGGCGGCAACGATATTTTGGCTCGCGCACTTGCACCGAAGATGTCTGAAATCTTAGGGCAGCAAGTTGTTGTGGATAACCGTGCTGGTGCAGGCGGTAACATCGGCGCTGAATTTGTCGCGAAGTCGACTCCCGATGGCTACACCATCGTGATTGCGTCTAATCAAGTCACGATGAATCCCTGGATCTACTCAAAGCTTCCCTTTGATATTGCCAAGGACTTCGCTCCAGTGGCTCAAATCGCTTCGGTACCAATGTTGCTAGCGATTCACCCAGATGTACCCGCAAAAAATCTGAAAGAGTTCATTGCGGTGGCAAAGACAAAGCCTGGTTCCCTGAACTACAGTACGCCTGGACTGGGCACGCCTCAACACATTGCGTTTGAGGTGTTTAATTTTGATGCGGGGATTAAGGTCACGCATGTTCCCTACAAAGGGACGACACCCTCGATCGTTGATTTGATCGGCGGTCAAGTGCAGGCCACGATCGGCACAATGGCATCGCTTGAGCAACACGTCAAATCGGGAAGGGTACGGCCCATCGCAGTCTCTACGCCCAAGCGTTCACCTGCTATGCCTGATACGCCAACGATTGCTGAGGGTGGTCTGACTGGCTACAACGTACCTTTATGGTATTCGGTCTTGGCGCCCGCTAATACGCCAAAAGATGTTGTGGCAAAGATATCGGCAGCGATTCGCGATGCGATGCAAGATCCACAAACCAAGGCACAGTTGGTGCGCCAGGGCTTTGTTGAAAGCTACTTAGATCCGCAGCAAATGGCGGATCTGATTAAGCAAGATCTAACGTATTGGCAACGTGCCATCGCGAATATCGGTCTTAAACTCGACTGAAGTAGGAATCACTATGTCTAAACAGATGCCGTCGATTAATAAGGCATTAGAGGGCGTGCGCGTCCTCGATTTTACGCAAATTGGTGCTGGCCCTTTAGCGGGTATGCAAATGGGTGATATGGGTGCCGAGGTCATTAAGATCGAAGCCCCGACTGGTGACATTGGCCGCAAACTTGGTCCGCCCTGGCAAAACGGTGAGTCGGTTGTTTCAATGTGCTTTAACCGTAATAAGCGCTCCTTGATCGTAGATTTGAAAAAAGCAGAGGGCGGAGCATTGATCAAACAGCTCGCGGCGAGTTCGCACGTTGTGCTAGAAAGTTTTAGACCCGGCGTGATGGCTCGCTTGGGCATTGGTTACGAAGCGCTGCGTGCCGTGAATCCCCAAATTGTGTTTGCTTCGGTGTCCGCGTATGGGCAAACCGGTCCTTGGCGTGACAAGCCTGGCGTCGATGGGATTGTGCAAGCGGTATCTGGACTGATGAGCAACATCGGCGACGAAAATTCGCCACCGATGAAGGTTCTGGTCCCAGCCGTGGATATGGTCACGGGCTTTTTAACGACAAGCACTGTGATGGCTGCTCTGCGTGTTGTGCAGGCTACGGGCCTTGGGCAGCACCTGGATATGTCGCTCTATAACAGCGCGATTATGTTCCAGCAATCTGCAGTCGCGTCCTATTTGTCGAGCGGCGAAAAGCCCATACGCATAGGCACAGCCGCACCGTATTCGGCGCCCAATGAGGCTTACCCAACGAAAGATGGCTGGATCATGATTGCTGCCTATCACGATGATCGTTGGCCAGCGCTTTGCAAGTTACTCAATAAGCCAGAGTTGGCGACACATCCAGAGTTTTCCACCATTCCTTTGCGTGTAGCGAATCGCAAAAAGTTGATGATAGAGTTAACCGTTTTGTTAGCTTCAAAAACCTCAGCGCAGTGGCAAGAGCTCATGGAAGCGCAAGATATCATCTGCGGCCCCATCGCTGATTACGATATGGTGATGGATTCTCCACAACTGAAGCACAATGGTTTGATCGTTGATACACCTAACTCCGTAGCAGGTAATGTAAAGATGCCTGGCTTGGCAGTCGGCGATCGGAATGCGCAGTCGCGTGTGCGCTATGGAGCGCCTACTCTTGGCGAGCATTCTTGCGAGGTGCTTGCTGAGTACGGCTTTAGTCAATCGCAAATTGACACCTTGCTAGCAAGCGGTGTTGTGGTGCAAAGATAAATAAAAACTGAATGTCGGGGTGGCAGCATGAAATTTAAGGCGATTAGGCAATATCTTGAAGATGGAAAGCGGGTTAGTCGCTTTGTCGATCAAGTGATCGTTGATTTGGATCCGGGCGATGTGGTGATCAAGACCCAGTACGCTGCAGTGAACTACAAAGATGCTCGGGGGGTGATGGGCGTCGGGAAGGTGATTAGTCGCTTCCCGTGTATCCCCGGAATTGAAATGGCGGGTGTCGTGGCTGAGTCTGCTAGCCCAGCGTTTAAGGTGGGTGACGTCGTGACCGTGCAAGGTGGGCGCGACTTTGGCATGCGTCGAGACGGTGCCTATAGCGAATATGTGCGTGTACCTGCGGCATGGGTTGGCCGTGTGCCCGTAGGGACCAATCCGTTTGATGTGGTTGCCATGGGGTTGGCTGCCTACACGTCTGCTGTCGCCGTTGATGAAATCCTGCGGCGCGTGAAGACGACAGATGGCCCCATCCTGGTCACGGGCGGCACCGGAGGTAGTTCCTCTTTTGCGATTGATATGCTGGCTGGTCTTGGCTATGAAGTCGTCGCAAGTACGGGTAAAAAATCCGAAGAAGAGTATTTAAAATCAATCGGCGCAGCGCGCGTAATTGGTCGAGACGAAATTGCTGGAGGCGACAAGCCGCTTGAGGAACAGCGTTGGGCAGGTGCGATCGATGCGGTTGGAGGCGCACCACTTGATGCAGTACTGCGCTCTGCTAAACAGCGGGCTGTTATTTGTGCGTTTGGAAATGCGGCGAGTGAGACGCTGATGACTTCGATTTATCCATTTATTTTGCGTTCGGTGTCGTTAGTAGGGATCAATGGCAATCATCCTGTCCCAGAGCGTGGTGAAATTTGGGCACGCCTGGCAAAGGGCGGTGATTTACATCCCCAACATTTGCATCAAATTGCATATCCAATCAAATTTGAAAACCTGCTTGAACATTGTGCAAAAGTGATGCAAGCGGGCATTCGCGGTCGGGCGGTCGTGACGTTTTGACTGAACAGATAGACTTAGCGCGCTATATCAGACCAGGCGACGCACTGGTCTGGACGCAAACGACTGCCGAACCACTCACACTGACTGAGGCGGTGGTGGCTCAACGTCAAGCGATTGGGCCTGTCTCGGTGTTTGTCGGTGCAACGTACTCGCAAACGCTTCAGCCTGAGCATGCAGACTATCTAAGCTTGTCGAGTTTTGGTGGATTTGGGCTAAATAGTCGGTTAATTGACGCGGGTGTCCTTGATGTGATCCCGCTGCACTGTTCCAAGTTGGGTGGCATGATCACGCGGGGCGAGATCGCGTGCGATGTAGCGTTGTTGCAGCTAAGTCCGCCTGGGCCAGATGGTAAACATAGTCTGGGCATTTCGGCAGACTATATGGTGGAGGCCGCTCGACGCGCTCGCGTTGTGATTGCCGAAATCAATCAGCAAATGCCCTGGACCAATACTGCTGGCTTGCTTGAAGGTATTACGATTCACGCCAGTATCGATAGCGATCGACCGCTTCTCGAACTACCCGTTGCACGGTTTGGCGAAATTGAAAAGCGAATTGCAACGCATGCGGCGCAATTTGTGTGCGATGGCGCTGTCCTTGAGCTTGGCTTGGGTGCGATACCAGATGCTATCTTAAGTTTGTTGTACGATCGTCGTGATCTTGGCATACATTCCGGCGTCTTGGGTGATGCAATTATTAACTTGGTGCACTCCGGGGTTGTGACAAATGCCTACAAAGCAATTGATACTGGAAAAATCACGACCGCTTCATTGCTCGGTACACAAAAACTCTATGACTTTGGCGCCAGCTACAACAGTTTGAATTTACAGCCCTACGCTTATACGCATGCGCATCAACAGCTGTTGCAACTTAATCGATTTACCGCGATCAATTCTGCGATTGAGGTTGATTTGACGGGACAAGTCAATGCCGAAGTAGCGCAGGGTCGTTACCTTGGTGCGACAGGTGGGCTTGTAGATTTTGTCCGTGGAGCGCTCGCAGCACCTGGCGGCTGCTCGATTATTGCGTTGCCCTCAACCACGCCAGACGGGAGTTTGAGCAGAATTGTGTCGCAGATTAAGGCGGGTCCCGTCACATGCGCGCGTAGCGATGCGGACGTGATCGTGACAGAGTGGGGTGCCGCACAACTTCGCGGGAAAACACTGACCGAACGGATGAAAGCGATGCTTAAGATCGCGCATCCCGCCCACAGAGAGGCGCTCGAGTGCGCTATGAAGAAAGAATCCCCCTAGTTTTCTGGGTGATCCAACACGCTAAAACTGTTAAATTTTGTCTATTCGTCTTACGCGAATAATGATAAAAAAATTAACTCAGCCCAAAGCGCGGTACTTGGGGTAGGGCCCCAACATCAGTTTTAGACTCTGAAAAGGAAAAGCATGAGAGACAGCGCGACCGTTTTGATGTTCTGTGTGTTGGTGCTGCTGCATGGCCTATTCGGTAACCATGCTCACGCGCAGTGGCTGAGTATGCATGAGGACGCAACCCTCACTACCTATACCGAACGCAGCGAGCTTATTCAAATGGATAGGTTTGTGAATGTGGCAGAGATGCTTGACTACAAACGCAAGATGCGTAATGAAGAAGGGCACGTATTTCATTCGGTCGTCATCAAGGCGCAATATAACTGCCCTGATAATCGGGTGAGGATCTACACGATTGAGCTGTTTGAAGAGCGTATGGCCAAGGGTGATGTGGTGAATACGCAAAAGGTCTATGGGCCGTGGAAAGCCATCAACCCGCGAAGCGTTGAGCAAGAGCTCAAAAATTTTTCCTGTACGGGAAAGAAATAGTTCGAATAAGTACAGTCTGCACGCAAAGATTGAGGGCCGAATCCCCGTTTTAGTTTGGGTTTAGGTGATATTCTATTTTTTATCTTGCTGCCCTTCCTATTAAGGTCAAACTCTATGAAAGCGATTGTTTTTGGAGCTCGACTCCGGACTGTGGTTGTGTATGCGGGATTTTTATGTATTTTGCCTATCGGGCACATCGTATCCGCGCAACCGGTCTCTCCGGGCGTGACGGTTACCTCAATGGGTGTGACGGGTCTCAATCAGTTTGATACGGGCTTGGGCAGCGGCGGAAGCTTTAACTGGCAGGACGCCAACGCAAACGTGAACGTCACGAGGCAGTTCACAGGGCAGTTTGCCGCCGGCGTCAACGTGCGCTATGGCTATCAAAACTGGAAGTGGACGAGTCCGACTGCCTTCAATGGCCGTGGGCCTTGGTCGTCAATCGAAACACCAGCGCTAGGCATGAGTTTTTTTTACTCTCCGACGCCGGAGTGGCGTCTTGGGTTTATGCCGACGGTTGAGTGGTCAGGCGAATCGGGAACAGGCACGGGTGGAACAGCGACGTATGGCGCGGTGATGAGTGCGGCGAGACGCTTTTCTAAAGATCTGACCTTAGGTTTTGGTGCCGGGGTGTTCCGACAGATCGATCAGACAAAGGTGTTTCCTTACCTGGTTGTGAATTGGAATATTACGGACAAACTGCGTCTGAGCAACCCCTTGCCCGCTGGCCCCGCTGGTGGCGCTGGCCTTGAGTTGTCTTATGCGTTAACAGAAAAATGGACGCTTGCTGGCGGAGGTGCCTATCGTTCGTATCGTTTTAGACTAAATGATACGGGTCCTGTGCCCGGTGGTATTGGTCAAAACAAGTTCGTCCCTTTCTTCGGACGTTTGTCCTACCAGATCGCACCAAGTACACGGGTAGATCTCTATGCTGCCGCGACAGTCGGTGGCAATTTATCGGTGGTTGACGCGAGCGGGAATACTTCCTACAGCGATAGTTATAAAACGGGTGTAGCGGCTGCGTTGAGCCTATCCCATCGGTTTTAGTCTGTGTCCGAATAACATCAAGTTATCGGGGAAACAAAAATCGATAAGGTGGTGGCAAGCGCGCTCAGCGCATTCGGTGAAATCCGTGCGTTTGAGACCGTCATAAGATATCTTATTTCATTCAGTGGATCGTTTTATTTAATTTCTTTGACGAGCCGTATACCGACCAGTGTGTAGCGTGTTTCTGGTGTATTCCAATTACGAAAGGCGCACCGACCGTAAATTGGCATGGTGTGCCAGGATGCACCCCTGCGCACTTTAACTTCGCCAGATTGCGGGCCTACGGGATCCTCGGTGGGGGTGCGTGAGTAATAGTCTGGGGCATGCCAGTCTGAGGCCCACTCCCAGACGTTGCCCAGCATGTCGTAAAGCCCAAAGGCATTTGGCTTAAAGCTCCCGACCGGTGAGGTAAAGGCAAAACCATCAGAATATTGCGCAGCTTTTTGAGCATATTGAGGCCAGTTCTTGGTCGTATCTTGATCCATGATGTTGCCGTGTTGGGCAAGGCCCTCAGGGTGGTTGCCAGCCATATGACGATCCATTGACCCTGCTTTGCACGCGTATTCCCATTCAGCCTCGGTCGGCAGTCGATAGCGGACGTCTTCTTTTTGACTCAACCAGTCTGCGAGTGCAACCGCATCCTTCCATGTCACGTTGACAACCGGCTCGTCCCCGCGTTGAACAAAACCAGGGTTACGCCAAGAATACTTTGGATCGCGCCCTTCGAAGGCATCCTGTCTTGGCGTCTTGCTTGGATCGTACTGGGCATTAAAGCCATAGGCGCCGGACCCATCAGCGATGGATTCCGGGACGTAGCCCGACTGTTCAACAAAAGCTTTGAATTGATCAACCGTAATTTCATGTTGACCCAGAAAAAAAGGTTTGGAGATGCGAACGTGATGTACGGGTTGTTCGTCGTCTGGTGCAGCGAGGTGGTCTCTAACGTAAGTCGGAAAGTCCGCTAACAGGGTGTCGACCGTTTCGTCGCTCCCCATTAGGAACTCCCCTGCAGGGATGCGCACCAATTTCATGCCGATTGAATTTTCGATCACGATCGGTGGTTTGGGCGAGAGCGTGTGCGTACACGCGATTAGCCCAAACAGCACAAACGTCAGAAGTATTGCGCGCATCGCGATGTTGTTACTTCTTTGTTGCCGCGCCAAATTCGACGCCGGCCCATTGTTCAAAGTGCCGGATGGGTATGAGGTTATCTTTTGGGCCGTCACCCTGCGTCATCGCAAAGGCCAAAAACTGTCTTGCAGTTTGATTGATGAGCATCGGTGCGCCAATTTTTTCAGCTTCATCGAGACACATTTTGATGTCTTTATGCAGAAGCTCAGTCGTGAAACGTGTTGGGAAGCTGCGGTCGAGCGCACATTGGGGGATACGCTCGAGCGTTGCGAAGGAGCGGCCACTAGAAACGTTCAAGACGTCCAGCATTGTTTTGGAATCTAGGCCAGCCTTAACGCCATACACCAGGGCTTCGCAGCTTGCGAGCATGCTCGTTGCATAGAGCGTGTTGTTAATGATTTTCATAGTCTGGCCAAGCGTATGCTCGGCGCCCAAATAAAAAATATTTTTACCGATAATTTTAAGAATTGGCTCGGCGAGCTTAAATGCCGCTTCATCTCCGCCCGCCATAATCGCCAAAGTGCCATGCTGTGCAGCGACGGTGCCACCGCTAACCGGAGCGCTGACGAAGCCAATCTTTTTTGGAGAAATGACGTCATAGACTTCTTTTGTGACGGAAGGTCCGGTCGTTGAGAGGTCGATTAGGGTGCGCATCATCGCGCCTTTCACTAACTCCTGCGCGACGGATTTAACTACTGCTGGCACGGGTAGGCATAAAAATACAGTCTCTACTTTTGAAGCGAGGTCTTGCACGCTTGTTGCGGCTTGCGCGCCGAGGTCAACAAACCGCTTCATCACATCTTTGTTTAGATCAAAGATCACGAGTTGATGTTCGGACGCGAGGATGCGCGTGGCGAAATGCTGTCCAATATTGCCTGCTCCAATAAGACCGACTTTCATGATCTAGCTCCTTTTTCGCTTTTTTGATGATGGGTTTTAATAATTCTATCTAAGGTAGGCATTTAACCACTCGATCCATCAAAATAGTCCCAGAGCTGCCTACCGTACTCATATTAGGAAACACTAAGCCATGGATAACCCTTGTAGACGAAAAGTCTTGGTCAGACTACTTCTTCTTCTGTCGGTGTTCAATCAAAATATGACTTAGTTTCTTTCGCCTAAAGGAGCAGTAAATAAATGAAGAAAATTCTTC
>CANFEI010000027.1 GCA_947445495.1 Alcaligenaceae bacterium | reverse complement strand
GCAATCAGCAAGCCTAGTGGGAGCCCCCAGATAGCCAAGATCCGCACACCCATGATACACCCTCGAAACCTCGGCTCTGTCGAACGCAGCATGACCGCTGCGAGTGGGGTCATACACATACTTTGAGCAAAGCCTGCGCACAACAAAAGCATCGCCCCTACAGAGAAAGACGTAATCGGTGCAAAAATTAAAAGTAGTCCAAACCAACACATCGCTGCGATAAGCATCGCACGCGCAGTACCCAGTGAAAAAACATTAGTTCCTAATACCAGCGATCCCAGCAACGCACCCACAGAGAAACTGGCACTCAGCAGACCAAGGCCTGTCTGATTAACCTCATAGATCGTTCTTGCGATATAGGGTAGTAAGCCGAGCGAGAACGGGAAGGCGAGGAGATTAATCAAGAATGCAATGGCAATGGGCCCAAGCAACTCTGGCTTACCCCAGGCATAGACAAAGGCCTCTTTTAAGTCGCGTATTGGTGAAGCCGCCGAGGGAAGCCCTGCGTGCTGGCTGCGCCCTGCTACACCGCGTGAAAAAATAAAACTAACGATGTAGAGAATCGTAATGACAACATACGCAGCGACTAATCCAAATTGGGCGAAAACACTCGCACCTGCGATTGCGCCCGCAATACGCGCAGAATCTGAGGTCATGCGTGACAACCCAAGCGCCGCCGTGATTTGGTCGGCCGGTTGCGTCTGACCGATCAACGCATAACGCATCATCATGTCAGAGGGTCGCACCACACCAACAATAGATGCCAGCACAATCACCAGCGTCGGCGACAACAAATCAAACAGGCCCAAGAAAGCAATCAACAGCGCGAGAAATCCGTACAGACCACGCGTCAGCATGAAGAGGCTTCGATAGCCGAACCGGTCGCCGGCAATACCAAAAAATGGGCTGATCAATGAACCACTGTATTGCAACGCTCCGTACACCACCAGCATGAGCACTGAATTCGATTCCACCAGCGCATACCAACCGAGAACCAAAATCTCCATTTCAAACGCCCAGGAAGCAAAGAGATCTGCTGGCCACTGATAGCGAAAGCTACGAACCTGAAAAGGGATGCGCGAGGACTGTACGATTTTCGAGAGGGCTGCCAGCATAGGTTCCGGATGCGTTGCTATTTCTGAGTTCTTAAACAACCGTCACTCTAACCGCAAAACACGATAAGATGAGCGGCAACATGGAGACACAAATGAAGATACTGATTCTTGGCGCAGGTGGGGTAGGCGGCTATTTCGGGGCGCGTCTCATTCAGGCCGGTGCAGATGTGACATACCTGCTGCGGGATGCACGTCACGCAAAGATTCAAGCCGAGGGCCTCACGATCGAGACCCCTAAAGAATCATTTACCATTCAGCCGAAGTCTGTGACCCGTGAGCAGTTAAAACCAGACTATGACTTAATCATTCTGGCACCAAAGGCTTTTGATTTTGACGATGCACTTGATTCCATGAGCGGAGCCAGTAGCGAAGGTGTGTTACTCCCCTTTCTAAACGGCATGAGCCATATTCAGCGCCTTGACGAAAAGTTTGGTCGAGATCGCGTGATGGGTGGCGTCGCTCATATTGCTGCAACAATCTCTGCAACGGGAGCGGTCAAACAATTGACTGAGCTGCATGCACTCACCGTTGGCCATCGCTCTGCTGCACACGAGGCCTTAGCGCGCAAATTTTTTGCACTCTGTGAAAAAGCCTCGTTTGATAAGTCTTACAGCGAAAACATCGAACAATCACTGTGGGATAAGTGGGTTTTTCTGGCCACGCTTGCTGGTATGACCACCCTATGCCGTGGACACGTCGGAAAGATCGCAGCAGCACCTTGGGGCAAGGAAGTCATGACCGCTTTTTATACAGAGTCCTGCGCGATCGCGCAAGCGCACGGTTTTCCAACTAAAGCGAGCGCTCAACAAAAAGCCTTAGAGATGTTGACGAAAGTTGGCTCGAGTTTTGCAGCCTCGATGTTACGCGATCTGGTTCAAGGCAATAGAACTGAACACGAACATATCCTCGGTGCGATGATCGATCGCGGTGTAGAGAAGAACGTGCCGTGCATTCTGCTTAAGACCGCGCACACACATATGGTCGCGGAGCAAACTAAATAGTGCGCGTCAACGAGAGAATGCCAGCCTGATGCCGAGACCAATCAGGCACAGACCGGCCATTTTCTCGAGCCAATAACCCACTTTGGGATTGGTCCGTAACCGCTCTGCCATAAAAAATGTCAATAAGGTCGCGCCTAGCCCGTATAGGAAGGTCAACACAGCGATCGTTCCCGCTAGAAACGCAAACGTGATCAGCCCTCTGTGATGGACAGGATCAACAAATAAGGGAAAGAACGCCATATAAAACACAATAGCTTTAGGGTTGAGCACCGTAATCAGCAATGCCTGACGCAAATAGTGATACGGCTTGATATTCAAGATGGGGGCAGCACCTGGCTTGGCTAACAACATACGTATACCCAACCAACCTAGGTATAGTGCACCAAGCCACTGGACAGCCTCGAAGGCAGTCGGATACGCCATCAAAATCGCAGCGACGCCCGCGACGGCAAGCCACAACAGCACTTGATCCCCAAGGATCACACCCATTGTGGCGCCTAAACCACCAGCCATCCCACCTTTGCTCGTCGAAGTGACCAAGGCCAAATTGCCTGGGCCAGGAATCAACAAGAAGATTGTGAAGGCAACAACAAAAGAACCGTAATCGGTCACGCCAAACATATAGGCCTTAATAATTAATGCTTGTGTGCAGAACCTGACCCCGTCGCCGCGGGATTATAGGTCGTTGGCTTGATCTCAAAGTTGACCTTGATCTCACCCACTTTTTCAAAGCGTAGCGTGACAGGAACCACCTCACCCGCCTTAAACGGCTCGGTCAAGCCAAGAAACATGATGTGAAATCCACCGGGCGCGAGCGTTGCCCCGCTCCCTGCTGGAACTTCAATACCCTGCACTTGTCGCATCTTGGCCACACCATTCTCATTAATAATTGTGTGCAATTCCACGCGCCCAATATTTTCCGTTGTCGCTGAAATCAAACGATCCATCTGACTACTTTTATTCTGTATCTGCACATAGCCCGCACCATTTTTTTGGCCCGGAGCGCTGGCACGTACCCATGGCGTCTCGAAAGCAAGCCCCGTGTTCGTTGAGTTTTGTGCGATCGCGGTATGAAAAAACAAGATGCTAACAACCATGCAGACAACACTCGACAGCTTTTTCATTTTTATCGCCTAAAACAGATTGTTCAATGTGAATACTGCAAATTTTATCTGAAGACAGACTAAACACTCTACACTGCGCATTAGGTAAAAAGAACGATGCCAGATACAACTCCAGTCCCTACCCCTGCTACAGACTCTGCTTTGCTTGGTGCCGAGGCAACAGGGATCTACGCGCCCGCGCGCTTTATTCATGCGACGCCACACCAGCGTTATGAGGGGTACGCTGGGCTAATCATACTAGCTCACGCACTGTTGTTTGCTCTCGTGCTCTTGCGTCTCGACTTTATGTCGGATGCTCCGGCAACATCCTCTCCCGAAACGCTAAACATCATCGTGGTTGATCTTTCGAGCACGCGCGAACTCGCCGAGGCTATACAACCCGCCACCGAGCGCCCAATCGCAACGCCCAACAAAACAACGGCTGTTTCCGCTCAACCGGCCGCCAGCTTGCCCACAGAGTCGCCTGACATTCCAACTGAAGCGCAATCATCACCCCCACTCGAAAACGTGCCAGCACACACACCAACGGCGTCAGAGAACGCACCAACGCCGACGCCGCCATCGCCGGTAAGCAAACCCCCTGCCGCTGCAATAGCGTCGCCTAGTTCGAACTCTCGTCAGGAGGCCGTCGGAAGTTCGAGTAAAGAATCTGAATTAATAACCACGCCTCCCCGCTTGGATCCAGCTTATCTGCATAACCCCGCGCCCATGTACCCAGCGTTGTCAAAACGCAATCGTGAAACCGGTATCGTGCTCTTGCACGTCAACGTTAGCGCAGAAGGGAATGCCACGGCAGTGACGCTACATAAAAGCAGCGGCTACGATCGACTAGATCAGGCGGCCATACAAGCAGTGAATCGATGGCGCTTTGTGCCCGGCATGCGGGGGCAAAGCACCGTCAGTGCGACGGTGATCGTTCCGATCAGTTTTCAACAACCTTAACGATTAAACAATTTATTTTTGTGTTGAGCACGCGTGCTAGACCCTGTGGTACAGGATGCGATCGATACCACCAACGTGGCTTTTCATGAGGCAGTTCTTTTTTTGAATCACTAAGTTTTACAACACGTTTAGAGGAATCTTGAGATAGGATTTCCCATTAGGCTCAGGTGGCGGAAAATTTCCAGCACGAATATTGATTTGCACTGCCGGAAGAATCAGAACCGGCATCTCAAGTGTGGCATCACGTTTCGTTCGCATAGCAACGAACTGTTCCTGGGTGACGCCGTCATGCAAATGTATGTTGTGCGCCCGTTGCTCAGCAACCGTCGTTTCAAAACGAATCGGCCTATCGTTTGGCGGATAGTCGTGACACATAAACAGTCGCGTTTCGGCTGGCAAACTTAAAATCTTTTTGCTCGATTCGTAAAGCATTCTGGCATCGCCACCCGGAAAATCGCAGCGCGCTGACCCCACATCCGGCATGAACAGCGTGTCTCCAACAAAGACCGCATCACCAAACTGATACGCCATACACGCGGGGGTATGTCCGGGGACAAACAAGGCTCGCCCAACGAACGCACCCACCTTGATCTCTTCATCCTCTGCAAACAGATGATCGAACTGCGTGCCATCCTGCTTAAAGCCTGGCTCAAGGTTGAAAATCCCTGCAAAAACTTTTTGCACCGTCGTAATGCGTGAACCAATCGCCAGCTTGCCCCCCAGCCTCTCTTTTAAATAAGGGGCTGCAGACAAATGATCTGCATGCGCATGGGTCTCTAGAATCCACTCCACTTTCAATTGATTTTCCCGCACGAACGCAATCACCTTATCGGCCGAGGTGTGCTTGGTCCGACCCGACCTGGGGTCGTAATCCAACACGGAGTCGATAATCGCGCAGGCCGATCCAAGGCCGCCACAGACCACATAGGTCACAGTGCAGGTGGCTGGATCAAAAATTCCATGAACAGTAGGTTTTGTTGCTGCGCCAGACATTGTTGACTCCGTTATTAGATAAATTTAAATTATTATATTTACAAATTAATTATTTTTCAATATAATGTATTATTGATAGTTATCAAAAGTATTTCCAATACACATGTCTACGCTACCCCCCATTTTTGAACTAGAGACAATGCAGGCATCGGCCGATCAAGCCTGCCGCCTCATGAAGGTACTCACCAACCAGGATCGCCTGCTGATCCTGTGTCAGCTCACTCTACAAGAAAAATGCGTGAGTGAATTACAAGATTTACTCGGCATCGTGCAACCAACCCTATCGCAACAATTAACCGTTTTGCGAAAGGAAAAATTAGTCACCACCCGAAGAGAAGGCAAAAACATCTACTACCGCTTCAGTAGCCCTCAGGCGCTTGCGGTGATGGAAGTCTTGTATGCCCAATTTTGTAAGAAAACAAAGGTAAAAAAATGATCGCGATTGATTGGTCTCACTTCACACCATGGAGCGCCATCACTGGTGGCGTTCTGCTGGGTATCTCCTCCGCGGTGTTTATCCTCGCTAACGGGCGTATTCTCGGAATTAGTGGAATTCTTGGCGGCTTGTTCCCTCTGAAACCGGGCGATGCCGGCTGGCGGTTAACTTTCTTGTTAGGCATGTTCGTCGCCCCTTGGTTATTTATGGTCGTCGCCCCGGCACATTTCATGTCAGCACCTCGCATCCAAGCTAATACGATCACCACAGTCATCGCCGGACTATTAGTGGGCATCGGTACGCGCTACGCATCTGGCTGCACAAGCGGCCACGGCGTATGCGGTCTCTCCCGCCTATCCCCGCGCTCTTTAGTCGCCACCCTGAGCTTTATGGGTGCAGGCTTTGGTACTGTTCTCATTGCTCGCCACTGGCTATAAGGGCACGACATGAATCGACTCACTGAATTTTTAGTTGGCTTATTGTTTGGCCTAGGTCTCATCCTATCGGGGATGACGGATCCCGGAAAAATCATTGGATTTCTAGACATCTTTGGAGCCTGGGACCCCTCACTCGCCTTCGTGATGATGGGCGCGATCGCCGTGGGATTTGTTGCTTTCGCCATTGCAAAGAAACGTACCACCACGATTCTTGGAGGTTCCTTACGTTTGCCCACCACGAACCACATCGATAAGCGCCTCATCATCGGCAGCACCGTTTTCGGGATTGGCTGGGGCTTGGCGGGATTCTGTCCTGGCCCTGCCCTGGTATCGATGGCCTCCGGACAGATGCAGGCACTGTGGTTTGTGTCGGCGATGGTCGCGGGCATGCTGGCCTTCGAGGCCCTTGAACGCAGGCGCTGATATGGTCTTCTTGACCAATTATCATGCACCGCAGCATTTAGCTCCCGAAACATTGACGCGCGCCGCCATGCTTTAATCCCCCCCATGGAAAATACACCTAAACTCTTCAATAAAAATCTGGTGCTGTTGATTTTGTGTCAAGGCATCTTCCTCGTCAACAACATCACCTTCGTTGCGATTAATGGGCTCGTCGGACTGAGCCTCAGTAGTGCGGCTTGGATGGCTACGCTTCCCATCATGGGATATGTTGTAGGAGGAGCCCTGTCGACCTCGGTGGTCGCGCGCACTCAAAGACACTTCGGACGACAAAAATCATTTCAGCTAGGTCTATTGGTCGCGGTCCTTTCATCGCTGATCTGCGCTTACGCCGCGTATTCCAAAAACTTCTGGCTGTTGGTGTTTGGTACGTTTGTTGCCGGCTACTACAGCGCGAATGGACAGCTCTACCGCTTTGCAGCCGCCGAACTCACACACGTCAGTCTGCGAGAGAAAGCAATCTCCTGGGTACTTGCGGGCGGAATCATTGGCGCAGTGGTGGGCCCCAATTTAGCCAGCTATACAAAAGACTCTTTTGACACCCCATTTTTAGGTGCCTACCTCACCTTGACGGTGGCCGGCTTCCTAGGCTTACTCGTCATGCACTTCATTCAGTTCCCCACAGAGTCGGCGGAAGAAAAAAAAGCAGCGGGAACGGGTCGCAGCGCCTGGGAGCTGCTCAAACAACCCATCTTTCTGGTTGCCGCGGTGAGTTCAGCCTTGGGCTACGGCGTAATGAACCTGCTCATGGCCGCAACACCCCTCGCAATGAAAGTCTGCGGCCTGCCCTTCTCTGATGCCGCTTTTGTCCTGGAGTGGCATGTCATCGGTATGTTTGCACCTGGATTTTTTACCGGCTCTTTAATCAAAAAATACGGCACAAGCAAAATCATGTGGCTTGGCATATTTTTAAATTTTGTCTGCATTTTGATCGCTCTGTCCGGCATTGATGTGATGCACTTTATGTTGGCATCTTTCATCCTGGGTGTCGGCTGGAACTTCCTGTTCACCAGCGCGACCAATCTTGCGATGACCGCTTACCGACCCGAAGAAAAAGACCGTGCCCAAGGCGTCATCAATCTCTTTGTTTTCACGACAATGGCCGTCACCTCGTTTAGCTCTGGTGCGCTCGTGACCACCTCGGGTTGGGATATCCTAAACATTGGCTCGTTATTTCCAGTCGTTTTAATGGGTGTGGCGTTATTGTGGTTACGCCACAAGGATGCGCAGGCAAAGAGTCAGTCCACGACGGTTTAATATCCGTTGCGTCGAGCCGCAAGACCTGCGCCCAACAGGATGCAGGTGATTGCAATTATTGAGCTGAACGCCAAGGTGGACATGCCAGTTAAGCCTTGACCGATTGAACATCCTAAGCCCAGCGCGCCACCAACCCCCATCAAGACTCCACCAAGGACATAACGCCACATCTCGTTCGGAGTGGAGAAGCCTTGCAAACGCAAAGTGCCCCGCACTGCCGCGACGCCAAAAGAACCCAGCAAGACACCAAAGATGAGCGCCACTGGAAAACTCAGACGCATACCGGTTGCGATCATCGTATATTGAATCGCCTCACCGATCGGTGCGATAAATGTAAGAGAGACCAGCGGTGTCGGTTCAAACTCATCCGCAGCGAGCCAACCCGTTGCAAACCAACCCGCAACCACCAGCAGACCGACACAGAGTCCGCCGAAAAAGTCTTTTGCGTTGCGTACGATCATGCCGCGATAAAAAACGAACCAGCTCAAAGCAATGAGCAATAGACCTAGAACGATCTGATTCGTCAGTGAGGACAAATCATACAAACCGCCTAACGGGATGCTTGTCGCTTGCGCGATCATCGTTCTTGCCGGACCCAATACGCCAGACAGCGTCGCGTAGGCAGATATCCCCAAGCACAACAGAACAACTAAAGATCGCAAATTACCTTGCGCTAACAACACCACGGTGCGCGCGCCACAGCCATTAGCAAGCATCATCCCATAGCCAAACATGGTGGCACCTAGCGGTAACAACACCCAGGAAAAATTCGGCGTGCGATAAATTGCCCTCGAGAAATCAACGAACTCCGTCAATGCCAAAAGCTGTGTGCCAATAATCGCCACAAGCGTCGCGAACGCAAATGATCTCGCGCGGAGCAAGTTTCGGGATTCAACATAGTCCTTCACTGCTCGATTTAAACAAAATCCCGTTATTTGCCCCACTGCTCCGAACGCAAGGCCAACCACCAAACCCGACCACGCCAGTACTTCGTTCGGAGACATCAGGCGCCACTCCCCCACGTATCACGCGCAACTTCGACAGTCTTGCCGTCCGCGACCTGGTATGCGCCAGCAACCGCACGTTCTGCAATCAGGCCAGCTTTTTGTGGTGGGATAACATTCAGCACGGCCGCTTGATAAATCTTGCCGAAGTCCGTTTCAACGAAAAACATATGTGCCTCTGGGCTCTATGAACGCCAAACCCAAAACAGGGGCGCTAAGCTTAATAGCCCTGCATCATATCGAAGAAGCACGCAAGAACAAAAGACCGATTTATTTTTTT
>CANFEI010000026.1 GCA_947445495.1 Alcaligenaceae bacterium | reverse complement strand
TTTGGTGGGGCGCAGGCGAATGTGGGCGTTCCATTCTTTGGTGCTGGGTCAAAAGCGCAGGCCGATGGTGCCTGGGATTACTATCAAAAAACGATTGGTCAACCGATGTCTGAATGGGCAAAGACTGAAGTCAGACGTGCGCCTGGTGGCACGGTGTTTTACCCGTTTTCTGGCCCAGATTTTGTGACGGTTTCCCACCTGTTTCCGCAGGCCGATCGCTTTGTGATGGTTGCTATGCAGGCTGCCGGTGAGCCTGCGGATATGACAAATATGTCGAGCGGGCGCATGCAAAGTTTTCAGGCGAAGTTTATGCGTGAGTGGATGAAATTCAGTCGTTTGGCATTTTTTCGTACGGATGACTTGAACGAAGACTTACGTGATAAGCACGCGCAAATCGGTGTCACAACGATTTTGATTACGTTCGCCTTGTACTCTGGGTATGACGTCAAGGCGGTTTATCCAATCGTGTTTGATGAGGCTTCGGGCGATTACATCAAAGGCAACGGCCCCTGGAAATCGGTTCGCCTCGAACTGAGCAAGGCTGGTAAGCCCGTCGTATTGGATTATGTGAGTTTAGATTTATCGGATGGTGTGCTGAGCCAAAGCGCTTCAACGCGAGCTTGGCTCGCACGAGAATCACGTCATCCCGTTTTATTAAAGGCCGCCTCACATTTATTACAGGAAACGTATTTCGCGGTCTTAAAAGATATCCTAGTCGAAAACGCCACAATGGTCATACAAGATGAGACCGGTTTGAATTACACCAATCTTGCTCAAA
Source organism: Alcaligenaceae bacterium (assembly GCA_947445495.1). The sequence goes on along the minus strand of CANFEI010000026.1, from coordinate 8,367 downwards.
TCGGACCGGTGGATTTGTACGGGGGGTTCTTGTATCCGCACGAGCTGTTTAATCGTAAAAAGCAAGAATCTCTTGCTCAGGCTTATCGGGAATCCAAAGACGTCAAGCCCTTGCCCTTCGCGTTTAGCTACAACAAGACGACAGAGCGTCGTAGCGTTCAGATCGTTAGGCGTTAACGTGTGTTGCGCGGTCGTGCAAAGGCGCGCTGGCTGAAGGCGCGCACCGCTGCGTTAAAGGTCTCCGGCTCATCCACGAACAGGGCGTGCCCGGCTTGCTCAAAAATTGTGATGGTAATGAGCTCGGCTGCACGCTTTTTCTCAAGCGCCTCGGCCTGCTCTTTGAGCCAGGGGCGCACGGCAAAGAGCACGGGAATCTTTTGTTTCTCAAGTGTATCGCGCCAGTACTCACGCGGGTAGGGTTGATTCCGTAACTGGATCGCTATGTTCGCAGGTACGCGTAGTGCCGAATCAAGTACGGCTTGCGCCATCAGAGGCGGTGGCGTTTGACGATAAATATCCTGACTAAATGTGCGCATGTATTGCTCGCGCTTTTTTGGATCATTCATTGTTTGTTGAAAATTTGATTTTCCACCCTTCGGGGGACGGCCTTCGCCAACCGAGTTGTCGATTAGGATGAGCCCACGCAGATCCTTTGGTGCGTATTTTGCAACGTAGTCTAAGGACTCAAGCACCGCAAGGGACCAGCCCGCTAAAATATATTCTTTGACTTTCGCAAATCTCAGGAATTCGTCCATGTCTTTTAGGCGACGTGCTGGAGCATGCGAAAGTTTCGTGAGGTCCGAGAGGCCTTGCGAACGCGGGTCGAGCGCCAACACACGATATTGATTCGATAAGTCAATCAGCTGCTGTTCGAAGACCGCTGCTGGCATGAGCCAGCCGGGAATAAAGACGATGGTTTGCGGGCCGCTGCCGGCTTCGAGATAATGGAGACGCACGCCATCAGATGTTTTGAAAGTATGGTGCTGCACGGGGGTCGCCCACAAAAGAATGGGGCATAGCAGCAAGCCAAGCATGCCCAACAGTTGTTTAAATCGGTTCATGGGTACACTACTCAAAACACGAACGAGATGTGGATAGTGAGACATTATGATCGAAATTACCGGTAGCACGCGAATCTATGGGATTGTGGCTGATCCTGTGGCGCAAGTGAAAACCCCGCAGACGATGCACAAAGTTTTTGAGCGGCGTGGCACCGACGGGGTTCTCGTCCCCATACATGTGCCACCAGCGGGCTTGGGGGATCTCGTTCAAGCCTTGCGTAGTATGAAAAATTTTGGTGGGATGGTGGTCACCGTACCGCACAAAACCAGTATGGTCGGCTTCTGTGATGTGGTGACGCCAGAGGCGCGTGCGGTCGGGGCGGTCAATATCGTGCGACGGGAGTCAGATGGAACGCTTGCCGGTGACATCTTGGATGGCAAGGGCTTTGTCGAGGGGTTAAGTCAAAAGGGGTTCAAGCTCGAGGGATTGACCGTACTCCTCTGTGGCGCGGGCGGGGCAGCTCGGGCCATCGCGTTTGCGCTCGCCCAGGCTGGAATTCGAAAGCTATCGATTCATAACCGAACACAAGCAGCCGCTCAGCAGATCCTTGGTGGTGTCAAGACGCTATACCCTGCGCTTCAGACGGAGCTGGGCTCTGAGGATCCCTCTGGCTTTGATTTGGTGGTCAATGCAACGTCTTTAGGGATGCGAGCTGAGGATCCGTTGCCCTTGGACGCCTCGCGCCTAGTTCCGACGCAAGTCGTAGCAGAAATCATCATGACGCCTAAGTTGACCTCCTTGCTTGAGCGCGCGCAGGCAAAGGGATGCCGCATACAGTACGGCCTGCCGATGCTTGAGTGTCAGATTGAAATGATGGCGGATTTTATGGGAGTCGCAAAATAATGGAAACCTTTGATTACGTGATTGTTGGCGGCGGGACAGCCGCTTGCGTGCTCGCAAATCGACTGACAGAAAATGGTCAGTATTCGGTGTTGATGCTTGAGGCGGGTGGGGAGCCAAAGAGCATGTGGATCAATATTCCTGCTGGTTTCACGAAACTACTCAATGACCCAACCTATAACTGGCGCTTCGAGACCGAGCCTGAGGACAATGTCCGGGGTCGCACGATTGCCATCCCCCGTGGAAAAGGGTTGGGCGGTTCAAGCCTGATCAATGGAATGATTTATGTGCACGGCCAGCCCGAAGACTACGATCACTGGGCGGCGTTGGGTGCGCAGGGCTGGGCTGCGAAAGACGTCATGCCTTACTTTAAGAAAATTGAAACCTATATGCCCGGCGGTGCACATCGCGGAAAATCCGGACCGATGCATATTCATTACGTGAGCGAACGTTTTCCGATTGCGAGCGCTGTGATAGAGGCCGCTGGGCAGGACGGTCAGAAGTTGACGGACGACTATAACGGCACGGATCAGGAAGGGTTTGGCTACTACCAGGTGGCTCAAAAAGGTGGTCAACGTTGGAGTGCGGCAGATGGGTACTTGCAGCCTGTGCGCCATCGAAAAAACTTGACGGTACGGACCGGTGCCCATGTGACCAACGTGTTGCTGGCGCAGGGGCGTTGCACGGGAGTGTCGTATTTGCAGCAAGATGGCTTGCACGAGGTCGCAGCAAAGCGCGAAGTCATTATGGCGGCCGGGGCAGTGCAAACCCCGCAAATCTTAGAGCTCTCGGGGATCGGTGATCCATCGCTATTGCAAAAATTCGGGATCGCTTGTCTGCATGCCGCACCACGCGTAGGTGAGAACTACATCGATCACTTTGCCACGCGCATGAATTGGCGTGTCAAAAATACGCAGACACTCAATGAGCTGGCGCAAGGCTGGCGCGTGGGCGTCGCGGCCTTGCAATACTTTTTACAGCGCAAGGGGATACTCACCTTGGGGACGGGTTTAGTGCGGGGGTTTGTCAAGACGCGCCCAGAGTTTGCGACGCCAGATGTGCAGTATTTCTTTATGCATGCGAGCTATGCGAATGCTGCGATCCGTAAGCTCGATCATGCACCGGGCATGACGATGGGGGTGTCGGGTATTCGTCCGACATCGCAAGGTAGTATTCATATCAAGTCCCCAGACCCCATGGCGGGCCCCTCAATACGTCCAAATTTTCTGGCGGATCACGCGGACCAGCAGTCGCTCATTGATGGCATGCGCATCGCGCGACGCATTATGGGTCGCGACGCACTAAAGGCGTATATCGACTTTGAAATGATGCCAGGCGATTCTGTGCAGACGGACGCGCAGTGGTTGGATTTCGCACGCAATAACGGACAGACCACGTATCACCCTGTCGCAACATGCCGTATGGGGACGGATATTAATGCTGTGGTCGATGTACGCTTACGTTTTAAAGGCCTGAGCGGTCTTAGGATCGTTGATGCATCCGTCATGCCAGCGATGGTCTCTGGCAATACGCAAGGCCCCGTCATGATGATTGCGGAAAAAGGCGCCGAGATGATTCTTGAGGACGCCCTGACGCACTAAGCGTCAGGTAGCCTGAGGTAGTGCTGTGCGAGTGTTTTAAATGCAGCCACTCCGGCGTCACGCCCCGTCTCCTTTGACACCACCTCACCCACTGCTTCGGCGATCGATGAGGCGAGCGCGGCGTCTAAAAACAGTAAGCGCGCGCGGCGTGCCAGAACATCCTCGACCGTGCGCGCATATTCATGTCGCACGGCGAAGCGAACCATGGCCTCGGTGAGTCCTCCGCCCAGCGCGCGCTGGGCGCCGGGTAACGTATCGATATAGGTGGCCTCGTCTCCGTAGGCGGCGATGCCAGGCGCTGCGCTCATGGAATGAGAGACGGTGTTGCCCGATTGCGCCCCCACAAGTGGGAGGTGTTCGGTTTGACACGGCGCACGATGTGGTAGAAGTGACGCGCTCGTGCATTGCGCCAAAACATCTTCGGCCATTGCACGATAGGTTGTCCACTTTCCTCCGGTCACCGTCACAAGCTTGCTCTTGCTAATGAGTACCGTATGCTCCCGACTGATTTTCTTGGTGTTGCCGCTTTCATCTTGTGGGGGCTTGACCAGAGGTCGTAAGCCCACCCAGATGCTTTTGATGTCCTCGCGCTGTGGTGCACGCTTAAGGTAGCGTGCGGACTCGCGCAAAATGAACTCCAGCTCTTCCTTAAAAGGCGTCGGCTCACGACTTAAGTCGTGGCGAGGGGTATCTGTTGTGCCAATGATTACTTTTCCAAGCCATGGCACCGCGAACAATACACGGCCATCTGTTGTGTGAGGCACAATCAACGCGTGATCACCTGGCAGAAAATCATGATCAACGACGATGTGTACGCCTTGGCTCGGTGCAACAATATTGGAATAGGACGATTGACTCGCCTGCGCATCGAGATCGCGCAGCGCGTCGACCCATACCCCGGTGGCATTAACGACACAGGAGGCCCGAATATTGTGTTGTTCAGCCGTCTCGGTATCGCGCACGACCAAACCAGAGACACGGCCGTTCGCGTGGGTGAGCGCGACCGCTTCGCAATAGTTGAGCAGCAGCGCCTCATGTTGCGCAGCAGTGCGCCCTAAGGCGAGCGCGAGTCTCGCATCATCAAACTGCCCGTCCCAATATTTGACAGAACCTTTGAGGCCGGCGGTATTTAGGTTGGGAAGGTTTTGCAAGGTATGCGACTTTCCCATGAAGCGTGTGCGCCCGAGGCTTCGGCGCCCAGCGAGCGCATCATAGAGAATGAGCCCTGCACCATAAAAGCCTTGCTCCCAAAATCTATAGCAAGGCATCACAAAGGACAGCGGCTGCGCGAGGTGAGGCGCATTGTGCAGTAGCGTAGTGCGTTCGTGCAACGCTTCATAGACCAGTGACACGTTTCCCTGCGCCAGATATCGTACGCCGCCGTGCACAAGCTTTGTCGAGCGCGAAGAGGTGCCTTGTGCGAAGTCGGTCGCCTCGATGAGCACAACCGAATAGCCTCGCGCAGCAGCGTCCAAGGCGAGCCCGAGACCCGTCGCGCCACCACCAATAATCGCCAGATCGTATTGCACGTTGTCTTTCAGGCGAGCGAGTAGGCTGGCGCGTTCTGTGTCCAGTGGTGGGCGGGGCTGACCGCGCGTGGAAAGAGACTCTGATGGACGCATGATGTGGTGTCGGTACTGCGTTGGGTATCGTAGTGATTGACTAGTTTAGTCTTGCGCCCAGTCTTTCGCTCTATCGACAGCTTGATGCCATCGGGCGAGTTTCATTTGACGTGCCGGTTCAGTCAGTCGAGGCTCAAAGCGCTGATCGATCACCCATTGTGATGCAATCTGCTCGGTGTTTGACCAGAAGCCGATCGTCAGTCCAGCGAGGTAGGCTGCACCGAGGGCTGTCGTCTCTGTGACGGCAGGCCGCACAACGGGAATTCCCAGGAAATCAGCCTGTATTTGCATGAGCAAGTTGTTTTTGGAGGCGCCGCCATCCACGCGCAATTCAGCCAACGTGATGCCGGAATCTTTTTGCATGGCAGTAAAGACATCGGCGACCTGAAGCGCAATTGCTTCGAGCGCGGCGCGTGCGATATGCGCTTTCGTCGTCCCGCGCGTCATACCAACTAACGTGCCCCGCGCGTGACCGTCCCAATGGGGTGCACCAAGACCCGTAAAGGCAGGCACAAGATAGGTGTCGCCCACATCCGGTACGCTTTGCGCCAAACTTTCAACTTCTGCTGCGGTTTGAATGATATTGAGGCCATCACGCAGCCACTGTATTGTTGCACCGCCCATGAAGACGGACGCCTCCAGACAGTAAGTGGTGTCCAGCGTACCTCTCGGCGCCGCGACACGTTGCCAGCCCACTGTCGTGAGTAGCCGGTTTGCACTCTCAACCGGAGTGCTGCCGGTATTCAACAGCATGAAACATCCTGTGCCATAGGTGTTCTTGGCCATCCCAGGCGAGAAGCAGGCCTGACCAAAGGTCGCTGCTTGCTGGTCACCGATCATGGCCGCAATCGGCACCGCACGGCCAAAGAGCGAAGGGTCAGTCTCGCCAAACACCCCACCGCTTGGTCGAACCTCGGGAAGCACGGCGCGCGGAACATTGAAGAGCGCTAACAGTTCGTCGTCCCACTGCAAAGTGTGCAAGTTAAACAGCAACGTTCGCGAGGCATTACTCGGATCGGTCGCATGGACCTTGCCTGCGGTTAGTTTCCAAAGCAGCCAGGTGTCGATGGTCCCGAAGGCTAATTCGCCTCGCTCGGCTCGTGCACGCGCGCCGGGTATTCGGTCAAGCAACCAAGCTAATTTGGTTGCAGAAAAATAGGCATCCAGCACAAGCCCAGTTTTTTGTTGCAATAACGCAGTGTTGCCCTGTGTTCGCATCGCGTCGCAGATATCTGCCGTGCGGCGATCCTGCCATACGATTGCGTTGGCCAAAGGTTCGCCCGTCAGCCGATCCCACAGAACAGTTGTTTCGCGCTGATTGGTGATGGCGATCCCGGCGAGCTGGTTGACCAAAGCAGCGGTGTCGGGCAGCCCTACAACCTGTTCAATCACCTGGCGCTGGGTATTCCAGATTTCGTTGGCGTCATGCTCGACCCAGCCAGGTTGTGGGAATATTTGCCGAAATTCTTGTTGCGCGACCTTGACGCTGCGACCCTGTGCGTCAAATAAAATAGCCCTGGAGCTGGTGGTGCCTTGGTCGAGCGCGAGGATGTATTGCATGGTCTGTGGGGCCTCATACGCAAAAGTCGGTCATTGAAGCTTAAAGCAGGGCAGACCCTAATTCAAACTTTGGATAGTAAGTGTTACAAATGTGTGACAAAAAGATAAACAAAACTGTCATCAGCAAACATTACAGTTTAGACAGTACCTTCAAATTTAACGTTCGACAATGCGTGACGGTGTGCGCACCTCAAGGAGATCATATGAAGCTGAAATTTGCCGCGGCGGCCGCCGCAATGACGTTAGGTGCGCTGACAGCAATGCCTGTTCAAGCGCAGACAGAGATTCAATGGTGGCACGCGATGAGTGGTGCGTTGGGTGAGTGGATCAACGACCTTGCCAAAGATTTCAATAATAGCCAGAAAAATTACAAAGTGGTACCCGTGTTTAAGGGCACCTACGATGAAGCGATGACGGCCGCTGTTGCAGCGTTTCGTGCTGGGAATGCGCCGCACGTCCTCCAAGTATTCGAAGTGGGCACGGCAACCATGATGGCCAGCAAGGGCGCGATCGTCCCGGTGGCCGACGTCATGAGCAAGGCGGGCATCAAGTTTGACCCAGCAGCGTATGTGCCGGCAGTCGCGGGCTATTACACGGCGCCTAACGGTCAAATGTTGAGCTTTCCGTTTAACAGCTCTACAACCGTGCTTTGGTACAACAAAGATGCGTTTAAAGCAGCGGGCTTAGATCCTGAAAAGCCTCCTGTGACCTGGCCTGAAGTAATCGAGGCAACCAAGAAGCTCAAGGCCTCGGGCCATAAGTGCCCCTACACAACGAGTTGGATTAGCTGGACGCAGCTCGAGAGCTTTAGCGCTTGGCACAACACTGAGTTTGCCACGCAAGGTAATGGCATGAAGGGCATGGATGCGCGCCTAAAGGTCAACGAACCCTTGCAGGTGCGTCACATTCAGAACTTGGCGGACATGGCCAAAGACGGTTTGTTTGTATACAAAGGCCGTGCCAATGCAGCAGATCCGGTCTTTGTTTCAGGTGAATGCGCGATGACCACAGGCTCTTCGGCCTTGTACGGTAATTTGAAGCGTAATGCGAAGTTTGCCTTTGGCACATCGACGTTGCCTTACTATGCGGATGTAAAAGGTGCGCCACAGAACACCGTGATTGGTGGCGCTAGTCTTTGGGTGATGGCCGGACGCAAGGCAGACGAGTACAAGGGCGTCGCACAATTCTTTGACTTTCTCTCACGGCCAGAGGAGGCTGCAAAGAGCCATCAACGTACAGGTTACTTGCCGCTCACGATTGCGTCGTTTGAGTTGACCGAGAAGTCGGGTTTTTACAAACAAAATCCCGGTACCGATGTTTCGGTGACACAGATGATTCGCAAGACGACTGACAATTCCCGAGGCATTCGTCTAGGCAACCATGTGCAGATTCGCACCATCATCGATGAAGAACTCGAGCAGGTCTGGGGTGGCAAAAAAGCTGCGAAAGATGCCTTGGATGCAATCGTCAAGCGCGGAAACGAGTTGCTTGAGCGTTTTGAAAAGGCTAATAGCCGCTAAGGCAATCAGAAAACGCGATGGGAGGCTTACGACGCCCACCGCGTTTTCTATAAAAGCTCATGGAAAAGAAGGTTCGTTTTAAATCTCGATGGTTACCGTGGGCGCTTGTGGCGCCGCAGATGACGATCGTCTTAGTGTTCTTCTTTTGGCCTGCAGGCCAAGC
>CANFEI010000025.1 GCA_947445495.1 Alcaligenaceae bacterium | reverse complement strand
CAAGCTAAAATGCCAGGGATTCCACACCCACTACCGACCCACCGACACCTCTCGATGCTCACTTTTCAGCAAATTATTCTGCGACTGCAAGAATACTGGGACAAACAGGGCTGTGCCCTGCTCCAACCGTATGACATGGAGGTCGGCGCCGGGACCTCGCATACCGCGACCTTTTTACGGGCGATCGGCCCCGAGCCTTGGCGGGCAGCCTATGTGCAGCCCTCACGCCGACCCAAAGACGGTCGTTACGGCGAAAACCCAAATCGACTGCAGCACTACTATCAATACCAAGTCGTCCTTAAGCCAGCGCCGCCAGACATTTTGAATCTGTATATCGGATCATTGGTTGCACTAGGCATCAACACGACTGAGCACGACATTCGCTTTGTAGAAGACGACTGGGAGAATCCAACCCTCGGGGCTTGGGGACTGGGTTGGGAAGTCTGGCTCAATGGGATGGAAGTCACGCAGTTCACCTACTTTCAACAAGTGGGTGGCCTGGATTGCACACCAACAACCGGCGAGATCACGTACGGCCTTGAACGACTCGCGATGTACTTGCAAGGCGTTGAGAGTGTCTACGACCTCGTCTGGACCGAAGGGTCGCGCGGCAAGGTGCTTTACCGAGACGTGTTTCATCAAAATGAAGTGGAACAGTCCACCTATAACTTTGAACATTCGGATGCTGAAACACTGTTCCGTCATTTCAGTGACTTTGAAAGCCTAGCCAAACGACTCATGGAAGTTCCCTTAGCCTTGCCTGCTTACGAAGCAACTCTGAAAGCCGCCCACACTTTTAATATGCTCGATGCCCGAGGCGCGATCAGTGTGACAGAGCGCGCTGCCTACATTGGGCGCATCAGAAATCTGTCTCGTGCCGTTGCGCAAGCCTACTTTGAGTCGCGCGAAAAACTAGGTTTCCCGATGCTTCATGCAAACAAAGGGGCAAACTAATGTCTACCCGCCCCCTTCTTGTTGAGCTCTTCACCGAAGAGCTACCCCCTAAAGCACTGCCGAAACTTGGCCAAGCGTTTGCCCAAGGCCTACACGATGCGCTGCAAGCACTCGGCCTGATCGGTACCCCCTGCGTGATCGAAGCATTCGCCACACCACGTCGGCTCGGGGTCAAGCTCAGCGCGGTCCTGAGCATCGCGCCCGATCAGTCTTTCTCTGAAAAACTCATGCCGGTCAAGGTGGGGTTCGATGCGAACGGCGGCGCCACGCCCGCATTATTAAAAAAACTAGCCGCGAAGGGCTGGGAATCTATGGATGTCAGCACGCTCGCTCGCGAATCGGATGGTAAACAAGAGTATCTCGTCGCTTCTGGCACAGCGTCCGGCGCAAAACTTAACGACGTACTACAAGGTGCAATCGAAGCGAGCATTGCTGCGCTACCCATTCCCAAGGTGATGAAGTATCAACTTGCGGATGGCGAAACCGCTGTCAAATTCGTGCGACCCGCGCACGCCCTGCTTGCCCTGCTTGGCACAGAAATTATTCCAGCAACGATTCTTGGCCTCCAAGCTGGTCGGCAGACATTTGGGCATCGGTTCCTACACCCAAGCGCCTTAACGATTGAGAGCGCAGATAGTTACGAAACGCAGCTTGCCCACACAGGAAGAGTCACTGCAAGTTTTGCGCTGCGTCGTGCCCAAATCGCTGAACAGCTACAGGCCCAAACGCTCAAGCTTCAAGCCAGTATCGGAACCGGTCCAGAAGTCGACGCCCTGCTCGATGAAGTCACCGCCTTGGTGGAAGCACCTGCGGTGTACGTCGGTACATTCGAAGAGCGTTTTCTGACTGTTCCCCAGGAATGTCTGATTCTAACGATGCGTCTGAATCAAAAATATTTCCCCCTCTTCAATAAAGACACCGGCGCCCTCACCAACCAGTTTCTGATTGTCAGCAACATGCCGACCGATAAGCCTCACGCGATTATCGAAGGCAATGAGCGGGTCGTACGACCCCGCTTGGCTGATGCACAATTCTTTTTTGAAACGGATCGCAAAACTCCCTTGCACGCACGCGTCGCCCAACTCGACTCGATCGTCTACCACAACAAACTTGGGACACAACTAGAACGTGTCGGCCGTGTGCGTGCGATTGCAGCCCATCTCGCCAAAACACTGGGTGCCGACACAACCCTCGCCGAACGTGCTGCCGAACTTGCCAAAGCGGATCTCACGACCAATATGGTGGGCGAGTTTCCAGAACTTCAGGGCATTATGGGCGCCTACTACGCCCGAGGTGACAACGAGGCACCTCAAGTCGTGCAAGCACTCGCTGAGCAGTATCGCATCCGCTTAGACACTCCCATCACTGCATCCAATATGATCGCAGCGATACTATTTATCGCTGAGCGGGCAGAAACCTTAGTGGGGATCTGGGGAATAGGCTTGGCCCCCACCGGGGAGCGCGATCCTTTCGGCTTGCGTCGCGCTGCGCTGGGCCTCATCAGCGCCTTCGAGCAGCTCACCGCAGGCGGAGTATTAAAAATACAAAACGCTGGCCCACTTTCACTTGAAGATCTGCTTGCCACCAGCGCCAAACAATTCCCAACTGGAACGCTCGCCGAGCAGACCATCCCGGAAGTCCGAGACTTCATTCTCGAGCGCTTACGTAACCAGCTGATTACACATCACGATCGGCATGCTGTCGAAGCGGTGCTCGCGCTCACGCCACCACTGCACCAGGTTGTCGCACGGGTCGTCGCTGCAGAAAAATTTGCGCTCAGTTCTAGTGCCGCAAGTCTCGCTGCGGCGAATAAGCGGATTGGCAATCTCTTGAAAAAATCAGAAGGGAAACTGCCGGCTGTTGCAGCAAAGCTCTTGACCGAGCCTGCCGAACAAGCACTCGCCAAAGCGGTGGCACAAGCCCAACCCATTGCCCAGCAACAATTTGAAGCGGGCGATTATGTCGCAGCCATGGATACACTCGCCCAAACGAGAGAAGCTGTTGATCTGTTCTTTAACGACATCATGGTGATGACCGATGACATCGCAGTGCGAAACAACAGATTGGCGCTCCTTGATCAGCTGCATCGACTCATGAATCAAGTTGCAGATATCTCAAGGCTGGCCCCATGAAACTCATCATTCTCGATCGTGATGGTGTGATTAACGAAGATAGCGACCAATACATCAAACACTCCGACGAGTGGCATCCTCTGCCCGGCAGCCTAGAGGCGATTGCACGGCTGCATCAAGCAGGGTGGACCATTGCGATTGCCTCTAATCAATCTGGTCTTGCGCGCGGGCTTTTTGACATCACGGCGTTAACCGACATTCATCAAAAATTTCGTAAGGCCTTAGCGACACTTGGCGGAAATGTGGATGCTATTTTTATATGCCCGCATGGCCCAGATGACAACTGCCTGTGCCGCAAGCCGCTTCCTGGCTTGTTTCAAGATATTGGCCACCGCTTTGACACGGCATTAGATGGCGTACCTGCAATAGGGGACTCTCTGCGCGATCTACAAGCCTCGGCTACTGCCGGTTGCGTGCCCTGGCTTGTACAGACCGGCAACGGTCTACAGACCGCAACCAAAGGCGGTTTACCGGCCGGTACGCGCATGGCCAAAGATTTGGCCAACGCAGTGGACCAGATTTTGTCCGAGACCCATTAAATGATGCTTGCGATTCGCGCTACCGTTTTCACGCTATTTCTCATCGTCACTGTTATTCCCTACGCCTTTGCCTGCATGCTTTGGTCGCCACTATCCTTGAGCTGGCGCTACACACTCACAATGGGTTGGCCCAAGCTTGCCATCTGGGGAGCGAAAATAATTTGCGGTGTGCAATGGAAAGTTCAGGGCTGGGAAAACCTTCCGAATGGACCCGCGATCGTGCTGTCAAAACATCAGTCCGCGTGGGAAACCTTGTTTCTGCCCTCCCACCTTCCACGCGAGGTATGTTTTGTTTATAAGCGCGAATTACATCGCGTGCCGTTTTTTGGTTGGGGACTCGCGTTACTAGCAATGATCCCCATCGACCGCAGCAAAGGTCGTGACGCCTTTGAACAAGTCGTCAAAGTGGGCCAAGAGCGCTTAAACGAAGGTCGCTGGCCGTTATTGTTTCCCGAAGGGACCCGCATCGCTCCCGGAAAGACGGGACGCTTCAAAATGGGCGGTGCGCTATTAGCAACGCGCACCGGCGCTCCCATCATTCCCATCGCACACAACGCAGGCGAATGCTGGCCTCGCAATGCCTTCATCAAACGACCAGGTTGCATTACAGTATCTATTGGACCCGTCATCGAATCAACGGGACTGACGCCAGAACAATTGAATGAGAAAGTTCAAGCCTGGATTGAAGGTGAAATGCAACGATTAAGCCCTGAGCGTTATCCGACATAACAATGAGCCAGCTCGAGCTTTTACTTTCCAGTAAAGATAGCCCCAAGCCTAGCTGGACCATAGCGCCCGTAACCATTCCCCTTGGCGCTAAGTGGCGCGTCGTACAACATGGCGATCAGGCGGTCGGTTTCATCTTGATGCGCTCGCGACGCCGCAGCATTGGCTTTGTTATTCTGGACGAAGGCTTACGTGTCACAGCCCCAAACTGGGTCACGCTATCGCAGATCGATGCGGCCGTCATCGAAAAAATGTCCTGGATTCTATCGAAACTTCAAGACTGGCAATCGCGTAAACAACGCTTAGCGATGGCAGAGACACGCTGGCAATCCGGTGGTGAGCTCCCCTATCTGGGATGCCGCATCGTGTTGCGCAGCGGTGTGCCCGGATCACACGTTCCGCACGGCTCGCCTTACTTTGAAGGCGATGCGAATGCACCGCAAGCGGGTCAAGCGCTTTGGTTGCCCTTACCCAACGATGCCGATACCCATCGCATGCGCGATATGACTCAGGCTTGGCTGCAGTCCCGCGCCGCAATGTGGTTTGATGCGCGCATCAAACACTTTCTCGCAAGCACTGGATTAACCATTCGACGGTGGCGACTATCGTCTGCTGCCACCCGCTGGGGTTCCTGCAGCAGCGATGGAAACATCATGCTGAACTGGCGGCTCATTCATTTCACACCCATGGTGATCGACTATGTCATTGCCCATGAAATCGCGCACCTGCGGGAAATGAATCATAGTCAAGACTTTTGGTCAGAGGTGGAACAACTCTACCCAGATTTTCATCTCGCTAAAAACATACTGCGGCAGCACACTCCAGACGGTATTCCCGAGATCTAACCAATAGGTAGAAGGGTTATCATGGAAACTATCTCTTCCTTATTTCATTTTGTCTACCCCGAGGCCTCAATATGCGAATTCTTCACACCATGCTGCGCGTCGGTAATCTCGACCGCTCCATCGAGTTCTACACCAAAGTATTAGGAATGCGCGTACTGCGCAGCACCGAGTACCCCACTGGTCGCTTCACTAACACCTTCGTCGGTTATCAGGATGAACGCGACGGGCCGGCGCTAGAGCTCACCTACAACTGGGATACCTCCTCTTACGATCTTGGCACAGGCTACGGGCATATTGCTTTGCAAGTTGAAAATGCATACGAGACGTGTGATCGTGTCAAACAGTTAGGGGGCAAAGTCACACGCGAAGCGGGTCCCATGAAGCATGGCTCCACCGTTATTGCATTCGTTGAAGACCCGGATGGCTACAAAATAGAATTTGTACAAAAGAAATTCGACTAACGCCTTCTGATCGACCGGGTACGACCCTCCACATGAAAATTGTCATCGCTCCCGATTCCTTCAAAGAGTCGCTATCCGCACCCGAAGTTGCGTTGGCGATAGAACGAGGCATTAGGCGTACGCTTAAAACGGCGACGATCCTGCGCGTACCGATGGCGGATGGCGGAGAAGGCACGGTCAAAGCGATCTTGGGTGCCACAACGAGTGAGCGGCGCGTCAATACCGTGCTTGATGCACTTGGACGTCCGATTGAGGCCTCATGGGCGCGATTACCTGAAAATGGCGCAGTCATAGAAATGGCGTGTGCCGCCGGCTTAGAACACATCCTCCCTGCCGAGCGCGATCCACTGCGCGCAACGAGCTACGGCGTCGGACAGCTGATCAGTCATGCCCTTGACTCCGGCGCACAACATATCGTGTTGGGCCTTGGAGGATCAGCCACGAATGATGCAGGTGCTGGGATGCTCGAAGCACTCGGTCTGCGTTTGCTAGACAAGCATGGCGCGCCTCTTGCTCGTGGCGGGCTGGCTTTGGCACAACTCGCCCAGCTAGACGCCAGCGCGCTTGATCCCCGCCTGGCGAACATTCGCGTCACGATTGCCTCTGATGTGAATAACCCGCTGTGTGGCCCCAAGGGTGCCTCTGCGATCTTTGGACCACAAAAAGGAGCAACACCCGCTCAGGTGCAAACGCTCGATGCAGCGCTCGCTCATTTTGCAGAGCTGTGCGCTCAAACACTAGGTCGCGACATGCGCGACGCTCCGGGCTCCGGTGCCGCGGGCGGACTCGGTTTTGCTGCGCATGCATGGTTGCGCTCGACATTCAAGCCAGGCGCAGAGGTCGTGGCAGAGATTGGCGGCTTAGCACACGCAATTGAAGGTGCAGATTTAGTCATTACGGGTGAAGGGCGCATGGATGCGCAAACCTTGCTTGGTAAGACTCCGATGGGCGTGGCGCAAATCGCCAAACGAGCGGGTGTCCCGGTTATTGCAATCGCGGGGTCGTTAGGCGATGGCTACCAAGCGTTGTACGAGGCGGGTATCCATGCAGCGTTCAGTCTAGCCTCAGGACCTTGCACACTCGCCGATGCTTGTCGCAACGCATCCGCACTCCTTGAGGATCGCGCACAAGACATCATACGGGTGTGGCTTGCCAGCCGCCTAAGCGCGAACGCCGGCAGTAAATAACGCGTCCGTCATCCCAACGAAACCTGCAACGGAAACCTGCTCTGCACGCCAAGTTGGCAGGACCCCGAGCACCTCCCAGGGAATGCAGGCAGTCCACTCACCAAGCACCCCTCTCAGCATTTTGCGACGCTGAGAGAAAGCGCGCTGCACAACTGTCGCGAAGAGCTTTTCATCTAGCGCCTGCAAACGCTCTGCACCTAGTGGCATCATTCTCACAATCGCGGAGGTCACACGCGGCGGTGGGTCGAACGCCTCCGGCGCGACATCAAATAATTTGTGGATTTGGTAGCGGTACTGCAACATGACACTTAGTCGGCTGTACTCTGAACCACCAGGCTGCGCCACCATCCTATCCACCACCTCTCGCTGCAGCATAAAGTGCTGATCACGCACATGATCGGCACAATCAACCAAAGCAAAGAGTAAGGGGCTAGAAATGTTGTAGGGCAAATTGCCAACAATACGCAATGATTGACCGAACTGGGTGAAGTCTACCTGCAAGGCATCGGCCTGAACGACAGTCAGCCGATCAACAGAAAAACGCTGGCTGAGTCGAGCGGCGAGATCGCGGTCTATTTCAATTGCCGTGAGTTTTTCAAGTTGCTCAAGCAAGGGAGCAGTTAGCGCTGACAGCCCCGGCCCGATCTCAATCATCACATCGTCACGTTTAGGTGCAATCGCCCTCACGATGGCATCTACGACCGCCAAATCTACCAAAAAATTTTGGCCGAAACGTTTGCGTGCCTGGTGTGCAGTCACGCGCTAATTCCTATTCAGCCGCTCAGTTTTCTCGAGACGATTGTCGATGTAAGCCTGATTACGTACTCGCTGTAACCACGCATCAAATTCTGATTCGGAACGCCGAATAAATAGACGCTGTCGGACTTGGTTACGCAAATACTGATCTGCCATATCTTGCGTACGACGCTTCTCAACCAGGATCAGATGCCAGCCAAACTGACTTTGAACAGGCTGACTCAACTCACCTATGTTGAGCGCATTCATCGCTTTCTCAAACGGCGGAACCGTTTCGCCGGGATTCAACCAGCCAAGATCCCCACCCTGTGGGGCAGATGCGTCATTCGAAAAGCGCTTAGCCAAATCACTAAAAGACTCCCCGCCCTGCACAATGCGCTGACGTATATCCGCCAGCCGTTGACGCGCGACATCATCTGTCATGACCGCTGAGCTCTTTAACAAGATATGACGCGCTTGGGTTTGCTGAACAGGCATCGGTCCTTTAGGTAACAGAGTAGCCGGACCAGTTGGTGCCGGTGGTGGTGCCTGTTGCGCCTGGGGTGGAGGTGCACCTCCCGCACGACCTACTACCTTCAGGATATGAAAACCATTTGGACTTTGAGTGATATTGCTAATTTGTCCATCAGGCACGTTCGCCACCGCCTTGAGGAAAAGATCCGGCCACCCACTCAGTGGACGCACACCGAGATCGCCGCCACGGCTCGCCTCCGGCCCCTCCGATGACGCCTTGGCGACATTTTCAAAACTCTCGCCCTTGCGAACCCGAGCAAGCAACTCTTGCGCTTTTTTGCGTAAAGCAGCCACTTCATCAGCGGAGGCCCCCTCAGGCACTCGGACCAAAATTTGCGCAATACCCATGATGGCCGGCTGCACGGCTTGCGGTTTCGGTGGGGGAGGCGGCGGAGCAGGTGCGGGCGTCGGTCGAACGGCAGGCAGACCGCCAGCTTCGCGAGCCTTTTGTTCGCGCAAGAAAGCGTCCACTTCAGAGTCGGTAATCAAAATCGTTCGATCAACCACCAACTGCCTTAGCCGTTCGAGCAACAATTCGCGACGAATAAGATTTTCATAATCAGACCACGGTATACCCGCAGCCTGCAATTGCTGCCGCACTTGCGCGACGGTCGCGTTATTGCGTTTGACGATCGTCTCGATTGCATTATTAATCATGCTCGGCGTGATCTGGATATTGAGTCGACGCCCCTCTTGCAATTCAAGTTTTTCAGTAATCAGCCTCTGCAGAACCTGGGGCTCCAGCACGCTATCGGGCGGCAACTGTGCGCGTTGCCCGGTCAGTTCTCTTTTAGCCAACCGCACGCGGGCCTCGAGCTCTCGTCGTGTAATGACCTCTTTATTCACAACAGCAACGATAGCGTCCGCATCACGCTCCGCCCCAACAGCAGTGGCTCTGGGAGGTGGAGAATCCCGCGTCACCCCGCCCGCAGAAGGCTGCGCAGCAACCTGCATGCCAAACGTAGCGCCCATACAAAATCCGATCAGCGCCATCCAATAACGTAAGGTTTTAATTGTTCGCATCATTCGTACCTTTCAAATTTACTCACGCCCGGAACCGGCGGGTTG